>JAAEZN010000001.1:40231-89387 GCA_018222835.1 Algicola sp.
GGAAAGTAAAGTACAACCGCTTTTTTTACCCATTCGTTGATTTGCCATCCATCTTCTGTGGGTTCTGCACAACGCAGTTCGCCCAAATCAATAAGTTCAATTACTTCTCTAATGGCCACTTGGGTTTTTTCCTCTTCCAATAAAGATCTATTGTCCCATGCTTGCTCTATCAACGTTCTAAGTCCTGTCATTTTTCTTAAAATTTTGACAAAGATAAGTGCCGCGGTACAATTATGGCTGTCATTTTTAAGGCTGTAACATTTTTAAGGTTATTTTTGCCAAAAAATTGTTTTGGCTAGAATTTTGGCTTTGGATTTTGGGAAAGTACGGACAGGAATAGCGGTTACGGATGAACTTCAGTTGATCGCATCTGGATTGACCACCGTTGACACCAAAGACTTATTAAAATTTTTGGAAGACTATGTTCAAAAGGAATCGGTGGAACGCTTTGTTGTGGGTTTGCCAAAGCAAATGGACAATACTGCTTCTGAATCAGAAGTGCTAATCCAAGAATTTTTGAATAAACTAACAGCCAGGTTCCCATCTATTCAGGTAGAACGACAGGATGAGCGATTCACCTCCAAAATGGCAGTGCAATCCATGTTGGACAGTGGAATGAAAAAGAAGAAGAGAAGGGATAAGGCCCTTGTGGACGAAATAAGTGCCACGCTGATATTACAGGCCTATTTAAACAGATTTTAATTTATGATTTTACCAATAGTAGCTTACGGAGACCCCGTTTTAAGAAAAAAAGCAAAGGATATTACATCTGATTACCCAAAACTTGACGAGCTAATGACCAACATGTGGGAGACCATGTACAATGCCCATGGTGTAGGTTTGGCAGCTCCACAAGTAGGGCTCCCTATTCGCATGTTTATGGTGGATACCACACCTTTTTCCGATGATGAGGATTTGGGCAAAGAAGAACAAGAAAAGCTAAATGGGTTTAAAAAGGTGTTTATCAATGCGAAGATTGAAACGGAGACAGGTAAGGAATGGGATTTTAACGAAGGTTGTTTAAGTATTCCCGATATCCGTGAAGATGTAAAACGCAAGCCTGAGATTACCATTACCTATTTGGATGAAGATTTCAAAGAGCATACAGAAACTTTTGATGGTCTATTGGCCCGTGTTATTCAGCACGAGTATGATCACATTGAAGGCATTTTGTTCACAGATAAGCTTTCGTCTTTAAGAAAACGACTTTTAAAGAACAGATTGGAGAAGATTTCTAAAGGAAAAGTAAGTGTGGATTACCGGATGAGGTTTCCCAATATCAAAAAAGCACGTTAAAAAAATCGCTATTTGCGATAAAAACATATTTTTGCGCCCATAAATTACTATTTGAATGGCATTAGACAAGATTTTATCTATTGGAGGTAAACCAGGACTTTACAAATTATTGACCCAAACCCGTGGTGGCTTTGTTGGCGAATCCTTGTTGGATGGTAAACGTGTAACCGTTGGATTAAGAAGCAATGTAAGTGTATTGTCCGAAATAGCCATTTACACCTTGGAAGAGGAACTTCCTTTGAAAGAGGTATTCCAAAAAATCAAGGAGAAAGAAGGAGGCAAAAAAACATCGATCAGTCACAAAGCCGACAAAATCGAGTTGGAAGAGTATTTCTTCGAAGTTCTTCCAAATTACGATGAAGATCGTGTGTACGCTAGCGACATCAAAAAAATCATACAGTGGTACAACATCCTTCTCGATAACAAGATCACTGATTTTGTTGAAGAAGAAAAGGATGCCGAGGAACCAACTGTTGCCGCTTCAAAAGAGGAAGAATAAACACTATTCTTTGTTCCAGTCCACCAACTTTGTTGGATAGTAATTGATCTGCATAGCTTCCAAATAAGGAACTTGTGCAGCTAGACGCTCTTTGTAGTCGTTCCAATCAAGATGTTCGCTTGGAGACCATCCCAACTCGGCATATCCAATAAGTCTTGGAAAGGCCAAATATTCCAGTTCGGTACCATTGCTAATGGTTTCGGACCATAAAGGAGCTTCAATTCCTAGAATGCTTTGTTTGGGAAGACCATCAACATAGGTTTCAGGATCCCATTTGTACGCAATGTCAACAGGAATATGGCCGGCCCAATCCAGTCCGTACTCGGAGATAGAATCGTACTTCATGTCCAAATACGTTTTTTTGGCAGGGGACATAATTACCTTGGAGCCGTTTTCGGCAGCCTTCAAAGCATATTCGGGCTTGTTCCAAAAATGGATAACGGAACCGGAGCTCAGATTCGCTTGGGCTATTTCGTTCCACCCCACCATTCTTTTATTGTGCTTCCGAACAATTTTTTCCACTTTTTCTATAAAAAGAATATAATCACTTTTTTTGGTAGCATGGCTCTCATCTCCCCCAATATGAAAATAAGGGCCGGGCGTTATTGCGGCAATTTCGCCCACAACATCATCCAAAAAACTATAAACGGTATCTTTTTTGGCATCGAAAGAGCTGTAGCCCACTTTCATGTCGGTTCTTACACGAGGAGTTTCAGCATTCGCGGAATGTAAAAACGGATAGCTCAAAGAGGCTGCATTGGTATGTCCCGGCATATCAATTTCTGGAATAATGGTAATATGTCTGTCTGCAGCATAGGCTACAATATCCTTATACTGTTCTTGCGTGTAAAAGCCGCCTTCACCACCGCCAACTTCACTAGCTCCTCCTATTTCTGTCAGTTTGGGCCATGACTTGATTTCGATACGCCATCCTTGATCATCCGATAGGTGCAAATGCAAGGTGTTGAATTTGTAATAAGCTAGGCCATCAATATATTTTTTGACCTCTTCCACCGTAAAAAAGTGTCGCGCCACGTCCAACATGGAACCTCGATATTCAAACTTTGGGGCATCGATAATCTTTCCCGAAGGAATTACCCACATAGGTTGGTCCGTTAAGGTGTCGTTACTTTTTTCAGGAATTAATTGGCGCAGTGTCTGTACGCCCCTAAATGCACCGGCAGCGGTTTTGGCATTCAGTAAAATAGAATCTTTTTTAATATAAATTTGATAGGCTTCTGGGTTCTCCAGATCCACACTGTCCGATTGGTTAATGTAGATTAATCGCTCCAGTGTGCCTTCTGTCGATGAATTTACAGCGACATGTAATCCGGTTTTGGACTTTATCTGTTCAGAAAGGAATTCCCCTACTTTTTCAAACCCGGCATCTTTATTGGATGTGAAAATAGCGGTTTTCGCATCTAACCCAAAGGCACTTCCTGTAGAAATGGTTTTAATAGGTTTTGGAATTAAAGGAACACCGGTCAAATCTGTTTTTGGGAAATTGATTTCCTTTTTTTCGGTTTGGCAAGCTGCCGTGCAGAGTACAGCTACGAACAGTAAAATTGATCTATAAATCACGTTTGTAAAGTTTTAGTCTATGTGGTCTTTTATGGCTTCGTACCAAATGTCGTAGCCCTTCTTGTTCATATGTAGGCCATCTTCAATAAAAATGTCCTGTTTTACCTTTTTTTCATCCAACATCGGATACCAAACATCAACAAAATCAATTCCATTGGTTTTCGATGCCAATTTATCGAGTTTACGATTTAAACGCCGGTATTTTCCCCGAAATTTCCATCTGGAAATACTCGGCTTTGCGGAAATAAGTACAATCTCCATATTCGGTTTTTCTTGTTGGAGAGTGCTGAGTATGCTTTCTGCCCTTTTTACAATTTTTCGAGGACTCTTTCTTTCAAAAATATCGTTATCACCCTCGTAAATAAATACTTTTACAGGATTGTAGCTTAAAATGAGTTCATCCAGATAAAGCTCAAGGTCCGAGAATTGTGAACCACCAAAACCAGTATTCAGGACCTGATGGTTTGGGAATCGATCCTGTAAATCTTTCCATAAACGGATACTGGAACTTCCTGTAAAAACTATGGTGGGCCTGCTGGAATCCCAAAGTTCATTATTCTTTTTTTGGACAGCCTCAACTTCATTCTTGAAAGCATTATCGGTTTGCCCAAGGATCAATAAAGGTGCCATGAGCAGCACAATAACAAGGTGTTTCATTCTTACTAGGTTTTTGTTTTGATGAGGTTGAAGATAATCATATTTTTCCGTAAGGGGGCTTTTGTAAAAAACTCAAAAATTTTTTCATCACCCATATCTTCAAGTTTTTCTGAAGAAGAGTATGGTGAACAAGGTTACTTTTTTGTAAACAGTTTCTTGATATAATTTTTAGTTCATAGTTCAAAAATCAATCGAGACAACAAATTTTCCATAAGTAATATGTATTGATGGATTTCAACCGGCAGGTCTTCGTATTTTTGGGCAAAATTGAAAACAATGAACACAAGATCGGAACAATTGGCCGCCTTTGATCGCTTATTGACCATAATGGACGAACTACGTGAACAATGTCCTTGGGACAAAAAGCAAACCATGCAAACCCTTCGTCATTTGACCATCGAGGAAACGTATGAATTGGGCGATGCCATACTTGAAAATGATCTTGAAGAAGTCAAAAAAGAACTGGGCGACATTTTATTGCACATTGTGTTTTATGCCAAAATTGGTTCCGAGACCCAAGATTTTGATATTGCCGACGTGGCCAATGGCATCTGCGAGAAGTTGATTAACAGGCACCCACATATTTATGGCGATGTAAAGGTGAAAAATGAAGAGGAGGTAAAGCAGAATTGGGAAAACATCAAACTAAAAGAAGGGAAGAAAAGCGTTCTGGAGGGGGTTCCCAGTGGTCTGCCATCCTTGGTAAAGGCCAACAGAATACAAGATAAGGTCGCTGGTGTCGGTTTTGATTGGGAAAGGCCCGAGCAGGTTTTCGAAAAGTTAAAGGAAGAATTAGCGGAATTGCAAGAAGAGGTCCATGCCAACAATGCCGATAAAATGGAATCGGAGTTTGGAGATGTATTGTTTTCCATGGTTAACTATGCCCGATTTTTAAAAATAAATCCCGAGAATGCATTGGAACGGACCAATAAAAAATTTATCAAGCGATTTCAATATTTAGAACAAAAAGCCAAAGAATCCGGGAAATCCATGGGAGATATGACCTTGGCCGAAATGGATGTGTACTGGGAGGAGGCCAAGCGACTGTAAAATTTATTTGTAAGCTAACATTGTAAAGGCGAAAAATGTCGCCAATCTGGCTATATTTGCCCTTCTTTTTAACTATCCAACGTGTTTAAAAATTACACCAAAGAGTTTGCCTACAACCTAAAGCTATCCTATCCCGTTATTCTGGGAATGTTGGGGCATACTTTTGTTGCCTTTGCGGATAATATTATGGTGGGGCAATTGGGTACTGCCGAGTTGGCAGCCGTTTCTCTGGGAAATAGCTTTGTGTTTATAGCAATGTCCCTTGGAATTGGTTTTTCTACAGCCATTACGCCTTTGGTGGCCGAAGCAGATGGCGCAAAAGATCAAGCTGCGGGAAAAAGTGCTTTGAAGCACGGTTTGGTGCTCTGTACTATTTTAGGCTTGTCGCTTTTTGGCCTCATTCAGGTTTCCAAGCCCTTGATTCATTATATGAAACAGCCTCCCGAAGTAGTAGATCTTGCTTTGCCTTACTTGGATTTGGTGGCTTTTTCGTTGGTGCCTCTGATCATTTTTCAAGCGTTCAAACAGTTTTCGGAAGGACTCTCCCAGACCAAGTATCCCATGTATGCCACGATTTTGGCGAATGTGGTGAACATAACCCTTAACTATTTGCTCATTTTTGGCTCCCTAGGATTCCCGAAATTGGGAATTGTAGGTGCTGCGGTGGGCACTTTGGCATCACGGGTGATCATGGTTGCATTTATTTGGTTTTTGTTGAAGCGTAAAAAGAAATTTGAATCCTACGTGACCCATTTCAATTTTAAAAAGATTGAGAAAAAGGTAATGAACAAGATTATCAGTTTGGGATTTCCGTCGGCATTACAAATGTTTTTTGAAGTGGCCATTTTTACCGCGGCCATTTGGTTGAGCGGTGTACTTGGTAAGAATGCCCAAGCCGCAAATCAGATTGCCCTTAACTTGAGCAGTATGACGTTTATGGTGGGAATGGGGTTGAGCGTTGCCGCAATGATAAGGGTAGGCAACCAAAAAGGACTGCGTAACCATAAAGAGTTGAAGCGCATCGCAGAATCCATTTTTTTCTTAACGTTGATTTTGGAGGTGGCCTTCGCTGCTATTTTCCTGCTGGGGAGACATTGGTTTCCGACCATTTATTTGGATGTGGACGATATTGCCAACCAAGCCGATAATACCGAAGTGATTATTGTTGCTGCCAAACTGCTATTGGTTGCTGCTTTTTTTCAGATTTCTGATGGACTTCAAGTTGTAGTATTGGGAGCTCTTCGAGGCTTACAAGATGTGAAGATACCCACGCTCATCACTTTTATTGCGTATTGGTTGATTGGTTTTCCGATCAGTTATTATTTGGGACTACATACGGATTTTGAAAGCATAGGAATCTGGATAGGATTGTTGTCGGGGCTTACCGCATCGGCGGTAATGTTGTATCTTCGATTTAACTTTTTGACGAAGAAATTAATATCACAATAGTTTCGTCACCCTGGGACAAGTTCAACTTGACGTAAAAAAAATAGATATTCGATTCCAAGATTGGAATCAAAATAAGAACACATGGAACTACCTAAATTTTTATTGGCCGACAATACGGATCATCCCGAGGCCATTTTTATTGTCCATACTGAATATCCACGATTTATCATCAACCTGGAAAATGATGAGGTGGAATGGATGGAAGAATTCTCGAAGCAAGATGAAGAAGACCTAATGGAGGAAGCCGAAAATTTGATTGAGGCCGCTACCGCTTTTTATGATCGAGAAGTATCCAGATACGATCAATAATGCTGGAACAGCTGCTACAATATGATAAAGAACTGTTTTTGTTCCTCAACGGTTTGGGAACCGAAACTTGGGATGGTTTTTGGATGTTTATGACGACGACCAGAAACTCGGCACCACTTTATCTGCTATTACTTTATTTATCTTATCGAACCTTTGGTTGGAAAGGAACTGGAATAATTTTGGTTTCCATCGCATTGTTGATTACCTGTACCGATCAATTGTCCAATTTTTTTAAATATGGTGTTGGCCGTTTACGACCTTGCCACGAACCTGGAGTGAGTAGCGTGATGCGCTTGGTGAAAAGTTATTGTGGCGGACAATTCGGGTATTTTTCTGCCCATGCGGCAAACTCGTTTGGTCCGGCCATTTTCTTTACGATGATGTTCAGGAACAAAGTGAAATACATTGCGTGGGTATTGCTGGTTTGGGCCGGCATTGTGGCCTATAGCCGAATTTACATTGGAGTGCACTATCCCTTGGATGTGCTTACAGGAGCCTTGATAGGTTCGCTTTTCGGTTGGTTATGGGCCAAGTTGGCTATATTTGCTTTCCAAAAAACAGGGGTATGATCTCGACCGCCAGATACTGGTTTTACATTGCGCTGATCGTGTTGGTGTACATTATTGGAATGTTTGTCACCCTGTTCGAAAACGACTCCGCCCAGTTTTCGGTTATGGCTATGCGAATGGTGCAGGAAAATGATTTTCTAAGCCTTTTTAAAGGCCCCGAAGAGTATCTGGACAAACCTCACATGCATTATTGGCTGGCCGCACTTTCCTATAAAATATTTGGAATCCACGATTGGGCGTATCGCATTCCCGGTATTTTGTCCACCTTGTTGGGTGCCTACAGCTGCTATGGCCTTGGGAAATTGCTCTACAATAAGGATGTAGGCCGTTTTGCCTCATTGATTTTTATGACGGCACAAACCATGGTTTTGGCCAATATTGATGTTCGTACCGATGCCGTTTTAACAGGGTTTACGATATTCTCCATTTGGCAGTTGGCCACTTATATTGAAAAAGGAACCCTAAAGAGCATTGCTTTGGGTGCTTTTGGAGCGGGGATGGCCTTTTCCACCAAAGGGCAGATTGCCTTGGTAGTCATTGGAATTTCGATACTTTGCCATTTGACCTATACCCGAAAGTGGCAGCGTTTGCTCAATTGGAAGTTATTGGTTGCCCTTCTTGTTTTTGGTTTGACCATTACTCCGATGTTGTACGCTTACTATTATCAATTTGATTTGCACCCCGAGAAAGTAATTCGTGGTAAGGATAACCGCAGTGGCATCTTCTTTATTTTTTGGGAACAAAGTTTTGAGCGGATGAGTGGCGAAGGCGTTGGGAAGAACAGTAGCGACTTCTTCTTTTTCTTCCATACCTTTTTATGGGTGTTCTTGCCTTGGACGGTCCTTGCTTTAATTGGATACTGGACGAAAGTAAAAGCCTTTTGGGAAGCCAAGTTCTCCTACAAGCCCAATATGGAATTTTTGACTGTGGGTGGGATTTCAATTTTATTCCTACTCATCAGCTTTGCGCAATTTAAATTGCCACACTACATGAACATTTTGATGCCGCTATATGCCATTCTATCTGCCGCATTCTTGTATGTTTTACATCAACAGGAAAAATTGAAGATGGCCAAGGTGATTCTGGGTATCCAATATTTTATATTGGGATTGGTAGCGGTCTTTACCTTATTGATAAGCTTTTCTGTTTTCAAATTGGAGCATTGGTACAGCTACTTGTTCTTATTGTTGGCACTGGGGATGGTGGTTTATTTTGTTCTAAAAAAGGAAGTTATCTATACCAAGATTGTTACCGTTGCCATTTTTAGCTCCGTTTTATTGAATGGTTATATGAATGCCCATTTTTATCCAAAATTGCTCGAATACCAGGGAGGTTCAAATATGGCGCAACAGGTAAAGGAGAGCAATATTCCTGTGGACAACATTTATAAGGTTTCGGAAAGATATTCTTGGTCGTTGGATTTTTACAATAAAAAGCCGGTTCAAATAGTTTCGATACCCGAAATAGCCCAAAAGAAGGATGTTTGGGTGTACGCTACGGATGAAGAATTAAAGCAATTGAAAAACAAAGGGATTGTTTGGGATGAGCAAATCACCGTGGATCAATTTCGTATTACCCGATTGCAAATCAAGTTTCTGAATCCGAATACCCGTGAAGCTAAATTGAACAAAATGCACTTGGTGCATCTAAATTAGTCCACAGATTCCAGCTTTGGTTTTTTAAAGTGGTAGATTACACCAAAAAGGGAAGTGAGCGCCGTAATCAAAAAGAAGGTGAAGCTGATGCCAATGGAAGTGCTCTCATCCAGTCCCAACCATTTTGCTCCGTATAAAAAAGTAACCTCTCTACTTCCAATTCCCCCGATCGTTAATGGAATTACGGAAACGATGGAAGATATCAAAAACACAAAAAGATATTCAATGGTGTCCAGATCAACGGACAAAGATTTCAAAATAAAGATCACGCAGACCAACTGTGCCAATTGAACCAGAGCGGAAAAGCCAACAGATTTCCAAAATATGGGTAGGGTAGTGGAAAAAAACATCTTGTTTACAAACCAAAATGCCACAATACTCAAAGGAATGGCTGCTATAATCAACCAATAAAAGCTATGGAAAAACTCATTTTTGGATAACAAGGCAAGAATACAAGCGTAAACGAAAAGCAACAACATGCCACTAAGTCGGTCCAGCAATAAACTGGACACTACTTTTTTGGTGCCGGGTTGATACTCTTTTTGAATGACGTAGCCCTTGTAAGCATCTCCACCAATGCCCCCAGGTAAAAAGAGGTTGTAGAACATCCCCAACAGATACAGTTTTAAATTGCTCCATTGGGAAACCTTGGCACCAATTTGATGGAAATACAAGTTGGTCCTTATAGCTGCAAAGACTTTGGACAGTACAAAAAACAGCAAACCCGAGAATAAATATAAGGGGTCGCTCTTTTTTAGGGTTTGGAGTACATCCTTAAGCTCTATTTTGGTGAAAATAAAGTAGATCAGGACCGCACTAATAACGATTTTTAGGGCAGTGATGAGCTTTTTACGCAGCTTTTCCGTCACCTATGCTTATTTTTTTGATGCGATATGGCCTTTTCTGTTGCGATTCGTAGTAGGTGCGAATCAAAAGTTCCATTACAATTCCGATTGTGAACAATTGGATGCCCCCGACAATAAACATCATTCCAAATATTAATAAAGGCCGGGTGCCTATATCTTGATCAAACCCTAGTTTGACAATCAGTAGATAAATGTTGATGAAAATTCCAAGGATGACCAACAAGACCCCGAAGATTCCGAAAAGGTGAATGGGGCGTTGGAAGTACTTTCTAATGAAAAGTAGCAGCATCATATCGGCCACAACTTTAAAAACACGCTCCAAACCATATTTGGAAACCCCAGCGTGCCTTGCATGATGCTTTACAGGCACCTGTTTTATCTGTGCACCTTCCAAATGGGCTAAAAGCGTGATAAAGCGGTGCATTTCACCGTATAAATTCAGACTTTTTGCAATATCCTTGGTGAAAACCTTGAGCGCACAGCCGTTATCTTTAATATCCAATTTAGTCACCCTCCGTACCAAAAAGTTGGCAATTTTGGAAGGTATTTTTTTAACTAGCGAATCTTTTCTTTTTTGACGGATTCCCGTTACCACATCATATTCCTCGGTAATGGCATGTGACAACATTTGGGGAATATCCGAAGGGTCGTTTTGAAGGTCGCCGTCCATGGTAATAATGTATTCGCCCTCGGCATAATCAATTCCGGCGGCCAAGGCCAAACTTTGACCGTAGTTTTTCTTCAACTCGATCAAATGAACCTTTTTATCATCCATTTCTTTGACTTTCTGTCGGGTTCTATCCGTAGAAAAATCATCTACATAAATGATTTGATAGTTATACCCATCAAGGCTTTCGTTGATTTTTTCGGTCAAAAGAACCACATTGTCCTCCTCGTTGTACAAAGGAACCACTATGGATAAAAGGGAATTGGTGACGGTGTTCATTCAGTATAAAATCTGAGCAAATTTATTGCTTTTATTTAAAGTTCCTTGGTAATCTTGTCCAATAGGAGCTTTGCAGCGTAGAACGGCGATATTTTGTTCTCTTCGATTTCAACTAAAAACTTGGTCTGTTCTTTTTTAAAGGTTTCTTTTTGATGGAAAAATTGTTTGATGTACTCATCCACGGTCTGAAGGAACCAATTTTTGTTCTGGAGTTGACGACTCTTTTCAAAAAAGCCGTTTTCTTTGTTGTGCTTAACAAATTGCTGCACCATTTCCCAGATTTCTTGAATTCCCGTTTTTTCCATTGCGGAACACTTCATCACTTTGGGTGTCCAGCCATTGGCTTTTGGCGGATAAAGATGCAGTGCTCTGGAGAATTCTGTCATCGCCAGCTTGGCATGTTCCAAATTGCTGCCATCTGCTTTGTTGATGGCAATGGCATCGGCCATTTCCATAATTCCTCGTTTAATGCCTTGTAGTTCGTCTCCGGCACCCGATAGCTTCAGCAAAAGAAAAAAATCCACCATACTGTGCACGGCAATTTCACTTTGGCCAACACCAACGGTTTCAACCAAAATAACATTGTAGCCAGCGGCTTCACAAAGGATAATGCTTTCCCGGGTTTTTTGTGCCACTCCCCCCAATGAATTTCCCGAAGGAGAGGGTCGGATAAAAGCGTTTGGGTCTTTGGCCAATGTCTCCATACGGGTCTTGTCGCCCAAAATGCTTCCCTTGCTCAAAGAACTGGTAGGATCCACGGCAAGAACGGCAACTTTATTGCCTTGTTCCGTCAGACTTTTGCCCAAGGTCTCTATAAATGAGCTTTTGCCAACTCCCGGAACTCCCGTAATCCCTAAACGGATGCTATTATTGGGTTTGGCCAAACATTTTTCAATAACAGCATTTGCCTTGTTAAAATGGGCGGGTTTGGTGCTTTCCAACAAGGTAATGGCCTTGGCGAGCATAGCTTTGTTTCCATCAAAAATACCTTGGGCCAGGGCTTCGGCAGAAAGTTCTTGTTTTCTTAGAGCCTTGATTTTGGAAATAGTGTCCGTGGGTGTCTTATTATCGTCTGCCAAGAGTACTTTTCAAAAGTTTATACGAATTTATAAAGATTTTACCGGTTTAATGGAACTGAAAAAGCGAATAGCGATTACTTTTTGGTTTACCCATTTCACAAAAATTTAATATCCATTTAAACGGACTTACGCCCACAAATTGGTACCTTATCCGTAAAATAGAGTGCCACAGGCACAGATTTTTACGAACCTATAAACATTTTAAAAGATGAAGACTATTTTTGAGGCCAAGGCCACCAATACAGGAGGAAGAGCAGGACATGTAAAGAGTGAGGACGGCGTTTTGGATTTTGATATCAGTATGCCAAGTTCCAAGGGAAAGCCTAATCCTAATTCCACAAATCCTGAAGAACTTTTTGCTGCGGCTTATTCTACTTGTTATGCTGGGGCCGTTGAGGCGGTTGCCAAAATGCATAAAGTGGAAGATTTAGGCGATTTTAGTGTAACAGCAATTGTGGCCTTCAACAAAGAGGAAGAAGGCTTCTTTCTTGAGGTTACTTTGGATACCTATTTACCAACTGTGGATAAGAAAATGGGGGAGACCATTATAAATGAAGCTCACGAAATGTGCCCGTACAGTAAGGCCACACGAGATAATATTACCGTGCACTTAAATTTGTTGATGGACGAATAGATCACGTAACTTTTTAATTATGAGCCCCGTTGAATACCATCAACGGGGCTTTTTTGTTAAAATTAAATCAAAAACATGCTATTTTGCAACGTTGTAATTTTTGCATCGTCCTTAATACAGAAACAACTAAAAAACCAGACATAGAACCGAGTACGCTCCATATTGAGCTTGTAGAAAAGTGTAAGGCGAACGATCGCCAGGCACAGATGAAACTGTATCGTCAGTATTGCGATGGTATGTTCTGTGTGGCCATGCGGTTCTTAAAAAATGCCGATGATGCTGAAGATGTACTGCAGGATTCATTTATAAAGGCTTTTCAGCGAATAGGTCAGTTTAAGGGGGATGTTACGTTCGGGGCATGGTTAAAAAGAATTGTTGTGAATGGCAGTATTGATTTTTTAAAATCGAAACATCAACGAACGGTGGAACTGAACGAGAGTTATTTGCAGGTGGCAGAGGAAGATGACTGGTCTGTGGAAGAAGGTATTTCCATGGAGCAGGTAAAACAGGCCATCGAGGAGCTGCCACCCAAATATAAATATGTTGTGCAATTGTTTTTGGTAGAAGGTTACGATCATTCGGAGATATCAGAAATTTTAACCATTACCGAAACAGCATCTAGAACCCGACTGCTTAGAGGTAAAGCACAGCTTAAAGAGAAATTAAAAGATATAGCTTATGGCACGTGATCTTAGAAAATTGTTTGAAAAAGAAAGGGAGCAGAAACACTTCCGAATGAAGCAAGGGCACGAGGATCGTTTTTTTGACAAGTTGGAAGCAGAATTGCTTCAAACCCCAACTAAGAAAAAGGTTATCTCCCTTTGGATGCAGATTGCAGCATCTGTTGTAATCGCGATAGGATTGAGCTTGTTTTATTTTAACAATAAGTTGGTTGACCCGGTAGAGAAGATAACCGTTGTGGATAGGGACGGCACCAATGAGGAAAAGCAAGGTATTTCGTTGGGCGATTTATCACCAGACCTTAAAAAGATTGAGACTTATTACACCACTAACATCAATTTGCAGTTGTCCGAATTGGCCGATGACCCGGGAAATAAAGAGTTAGTGGAGAGCTATATGGATCATTTGGCCGAACTGAACAAAGAATACCAAAGATTGAATCAGGAGCTCAACCAATTAGGTCCCAATGATCAAACCATAGGAGCCTTGATCAATAACTTACAGCTACGTTTACAATTGCTACAAAAGCTAAAATCAAAGTTGAATCAATTAAAATCATCAAAAAATGAACAAGAATCATCAAATATTGTTTAGTGGATTGTTTCTTGCCATGGTCGGGTTTGCCGGCCATGCGCAAGAGAAGTCCAAAACTTACAAGGAAACCTTTAATGTAAACAAGGACACCGAAGTCAACATTAATACCAGCTATGCCGATATTGAGTTCGAAACGTGGAACAAAGACCAAGTGGAAATCACGGCTGTAATCGAGTTGGAAGGTGTGGAAGATAACGAAGCCAAGTCTTATTTTGATAGGGATTTGGTGAAAATTATGGGGAACAGCAAAGAAATTGAGATCAGCACCGAGGGTGCAGGCCCCAATTATGCTTACGATTTTAGAACAGTGAACATTGATATTCCCGAAATACCTTCTGTTGCCGAGATCATTGCCAATGTTGAGATCCCCGAATTACCAGAGATTATTATTCCTGAAATTGCGGTGATGCCCTCCATGCCACCCATGCCGCCATTGCCACCAATAGAGTTTGATTACGATGCCTATAAAAAAGATGGTGACAAATACATGAAGGAATGGAAAAAGGAGTTCGATAAATCGTTTGATAAGGAATACAAGGAGCGTTTTGAGGAATGGGGCAAGGAGATGGAAAAAATGGCGGAAGAGCGCGAGGCCCAAAGAGAGGAAATGCGCGGACAACGAGAGAAAATGAGGGAAGAACGCGAAAAAGTGCGAGAGGAGATGCACGAAAGATTACGCGAACAGCGGGAGGAAATGCGCGCCCACAGAGAGGAGTTACGGGAGGAACAGGCCGAACTTAGAAAACAACTTCGTGAGGAGGCCCGAACCATTCACGGAAGCCCAAATGTTTTCTACTTTTCTTCCGAAGGAAAACATAAAGAGTACAAAGTCAAAAAACGAATAATCATCAAAATGCCCAAGTACATTAAGTTGAACATGAATGTACGTCATGGTGAGGTAAAATTGGCGGAGAACGCCAAGAACATTAATGCAAGCTTGTCCTACGCAAGCTTGCTTGCCTCTACCATTGATGGGGCCAATACCGATATCCGGGTATCGTATTCCCTGGTAACCGTTCAAAACTGGAACTACGGTAGTCTAAGCACCGATTATTCAGAAAGGGTAAACCTAAAAGAGGTAAACGAATTGAGGCTAAAATCGGTGTCATCCAATGTGGTGATCGGTAAATTGGCCAATAAGGCAATGTTGACCAATACTTTTGGCGTATTGAGTATTGATGAGATTTCCAATGGCTTTAATTCCATTGACATCTCCATGGAAAATGGGGAATTGGATTGTAAACTACCTGAAACTTCTTATGTGATTTCTGTGGACGAGACTACATCTGGCTTCAAATACCCGGAGACTTTAAAGTTGGAATCAACCAAAAAATATGGAAGAAGTTTACATACAGGATATAATATCAATAAGAATGATGGTAAAGTGATCAAAATCAACTCTAAATTCAGCGAAGTGGTTCTTAAGGACTGATCTTGTTATAATTTGTCCCAAAGAACCATCTCTACCAACCAGGCTGTTTAAATTATATCCATCTTCTTATCCAATGTACGGCCTACTATCCCGCCAATTGTTTAATGGGCGTTTTCTTTTAAGTAAGACCCAAAATTTTGTTTAAACCGATTTAATCGTGGAATGGAAACATTTCGAATGTAACTGTTGTTGGGATTTCGTCTTTCGTAATCTTGATGATATTCTTCCGCCATGTAGAACTTGTCAAAGGCTTTTACTTCTGTTACAATGGAGCGATTGCCGTAAACATTTTTAGTCTCCAGTTCATTAATGTAATCTTGGATAATTTTCTTTTCCTTTTCGTTCTTATAAAAAGCAATTGAGCGATATTGTGCGCCACGGTCCGGTCCTTGTTGGTTTAAGGTGGTGGGGTCGTGCGAACCAAAGAACACCTGCACCAATTGGGTAAAAGATATTACTTCTGGGTCGTAATATACTTTCACAGCTTCGGCATGTGTGGTCCTGCCATAAGAAACTTGTTCGTAAGTCGGGTCTTTCTCCGTTCCACCCGAATATCCGGAATATACCTCTTTAACACCCTTTACACTCTCAAAAATAGCTTCAACGCACCAAAAGCACCCGCTTGCAAAATAGGCGGTCTCAAATTTTTGGAGTTGGGCTTCCGATAACTTGGTTTGTACCTCAGTTGTGTGCTCAGCTTTTTGAGCAACTTCCTTTTGCTCGGACTTTGTTTTTGGTTGGCAACTAACGGATGTTAAAAAGAGTAGAATTATAAATGAAGTTCTCACGATGTCCATGTTTTTTTCTTTAGTAGGGATAAGGTACCAACAATTACTTGGAATGTCGTTAAAAAATGTTAATCGTTCACTTTGGATTATAAATAAGGACTTTTGAGAGTAATCTGGAATTTGTAGGAAATAATCATATTTACCTACAAAAACTCATATCGATATAGTCTTTTTCCTACAAATAAATATTTGAAGTTCAGTAACTTACAGATGAACTACATTCTGGATTATCGATGAAATGCACATGCGTTCGGTATGCTGTTTTTGAAGCCAAAAACCGTTATCGAGGATAAAATACACTTCATCTGAAAAAAAAATATTCACCGAAAGAAAAACGTCATTGACCGATGGAAATCGAGTTGGGCTTGTTCGCGAAAGTAATTTTACATCGTAAAACAATCAGAACAATGAAGACAATTTTCACCATCATCGCAATCACTTTTTTCGGAACTATGGCCAGCGCACAGAACATTTCCAAAAAAATCAATGTAGATGTATTTACTGAAAGTGTTGAGTTAAAAATAGAAACTAGCACTGGCATTAGAAAGGATAGAAAGATGGCAAGATTGTACAAGTTTAAGAACTCTCGTATCAAAAAAGAGCTTTCTTTTAAAACTAAGAGGAACAATGCTAAATTGGCTTAATCCAATGTTGGCATTTTTAGTCCCTTTTGTTTTGTTTTTCTGTGCTGCGTTTGTTTTGGCAACTATTGCATATTCCTTTAGACATAGGAAATTCTAGATATAAAAACTATAACTTGAGAGTATTTTGAAGGGTCGGTTTTAACCGGCCTTTTTTAATACAATATCGTTGTTAATGATCTACCGAGTTGAATTGCTCGATTACTTCTTCAAACTCTATGGCGTAGTGAGTGCCTTGTTTGGCATAATCCCTCGAAATAGAACCTCTGAGCTGGCGTGCCAAATTGTAGATTAGCTTTAAACCTAGTGAATTGGAAGTTTTTGGGTTGATTTCCTCGGAATAACCAATACCATTGTCTCCGAGATACATTTTATAACGATTATCTCCGATCTTTTCTACCGAAACATGGATTTCCCCATTTTGGACCTCGGCTATACCATATTTTAACGCGTTGGTAATTGTTTCATTAATAATGAGCCCGAGGGGGATAATCGTATCTATACTTAATTTATAGTTTTTTATGTCCAGGTTTACCTTTACATCATTACCACTTCTTTTTACGGACCGTACCAGATAATCACAAAGTTCCTGAACGTAGGGCTTTAATTCTATCTTGGATAGGTAATCGTCACGTTTGTACAGCATCTCGTGCACCATGGCCATGGATACTACTCGGTTCTGGCTGCTTTTGATGATGTTACTGATCTTATCATCATCAATGGCTCTGGATTGTAGGCTTAAAAGACTGGAAACTGTTTGAAGATTGTTCTTTACCCTGTGGTGTACTTCTTTTAATAGTGTTTCCTTTTCTTCGATACGTTCCTGTATTTCGTTCCTGGATTTGTAGAGTCGGTGATGTGCCCTAAGTAGATTCTTTCCGAAAACGCCGCCCAAGAGATAAACGGCAAAAACAGCGCTCAAATAAGCAAACCAGCTTTTGGATTCCAACGGAACCGTGTTTTCAGAAATTCTGAAATCCCCCGTATCATATAGAAAAAGCAAAGTGAGTACGGCCAAATTGAGAATAAGGTACAACTGACCAAATACCTTGGTGGTCACATATCCTGCAAAAACAATGATGGCCAGAACAAAAATAAAGGGGCTCTGTATCCCGCCACTGTACATGGTGATGATAATGGCACCGATCATGGATAGGATAGAGGTTAGATTGTACGTGAGTACCAAATTCTTATGCTGTTGGTATAAAAGTGTATTTGTTAGGTTAACAATGGCGTAACCCAGAAAGGTGTAGGTTATCGTTCCTTCTATATTCAAGAAGAAAAAACAGACCAACCCAAAAATGGCAGCAAAAAAGGATGAATTGTAATTTACCTTAAGTATCAAATCAATCTTATCTTGTAATCTGTATGTATCCTTTTTAGGAATCTTCATATACTGCGCGTGAATGTTCCTTTATTGCCTAAGGTTGAATATGCCAGCAATAAGGTAGCTTAATGGGGTGTTTTAATGCTGTAAATCTAATTATGTTTTTGGTATAAAAAAAGTGGCAGCTATATTAACTGCCACTTTGTGGTTTTTGAGAAGGGGTTTTTAGTCGTTTACCAGTACCCATTCTCCCTTATCTATCAGAGGTTCTGCCTGTTTGTATTTCATTGTTTTGCTTTCGCCGGACATCACATTTTTAATGGTGACCTTTTCGTTTCGTCCAATTTTTGGTTTTTCGCGGACTATGGTCTCTGTGATTTGCGGTCTTTGTCCTTGTGTTTGCCCAGCGGCACGGTTCTGCGCAGCCAATTCATCACTGTTGGGAATTTCCTCTTTTGTTGTTTGAAGCTTTTCCTTTGGCCTGCGCACATTGCGTGCTTCTTGGATTTGACCGGTATTTTCGGAGGGCAATTCTCCTTTGAACAAGAACGAGATGACTTCTTTGTTGACCTTGTCCATCATTTCCTTGAAAAGCTCAAATGCTTCGAACTTATAGATTAACAAGGGATCTTTTTGTTCATGAACCGCCAATTGCACGGACTGCTTTAATTCGTCCATTTTGCGCAAGTGGGTTTTCCACGAATCATCTATAATGGCCAGGGTAATATTTTTTTCAAAATCCGTGATCAATTGCTTTCCATTACTATTGTACGCCTTTTCTAAATTGGTGACAACGTTCAGGGATTTGATTCCATCTGTAAAAGGAACAACGATTCGCTCGAACTTGTTGGCTTCGTCTTCGTAAACCTTTTTGATGACCTGGAATGCAATTGTGGCACTACGCTCCATTTTTTGTTTGTAGAAATCGTAGGCTTCGTCATTGATCTTCCCGGCAATCTGCTGGAAGTTCATTTTTTTAAACTCCTCTTCGGTGATAGGTGAGGTGATGGAAAAATATTTAATGAGCTCGAACTCAAAATTCTTGTAGTCATCCGCCATTTTGTTGGTCTCTGCGATTACTTCGCAAGTATCGTAGATCATATTGGCGATGTCCACTTTCAATCGTTCACCTTGTAATGCGTGTCTCCTTCTTTTATAGATAACCTCACGTTGAGCGTTCATTACATCATCATACTCCAACAAACGTTTACGGATACCAAAGTTGTTTTCCTCCACTTTTTTCTGTGCTCGTTCAATGGATTTGGTCATCATGGAATGTTGGATTACTTCACCATCTTCCAAGCCCATGCGATCCATCATTTTAGCTACACGGTCCGAACCGAAGAGTCGCATCAAATTATCTTCCAAAGAAACATAGAACTGTGAGCTTCCCGGGTCTCCCTGACGACCGGAACGACCTCTTAACTGTCGGTCCACACGTCTGGAGTCGTGGCGTTCTGTGCCAATAATGGCCAAACCACCAGCTTTTTTCACCTCTGGGGACAGTTTAATATCGGTACCCCTACCTGCCATGTTTGTTGCAATGGTAACTATACCGCCTTTACCGGCTTCGGCAACAATATCGGCCTCTTTCTTATGCAGTTTAGCGTTCAGTACGTTGTGAGGTACTTTACGAACGCTTAGTAGTTTGGACAGTAACTCCGATATCTCTACCGAAGTGGTACCGATCAATACAGGTCTGCCCGATTGCGAGAGTTTAGTAACCTCCTCGATGATGGCATTGTATTTTTCTCGCTTGGTCTTGTAGATCAAATCATGTCTATCGTCTCGGGCAATAGGTCGATTGGTCGGAATTTCCATCACATCCAATTTGTATATCTCCCAAAACTCTCCTGCTTCCGTTACGGCGGTACCCGTCATACCGGAAAGCTTGTTGTACATTCTAAAGTAGTTCTGGAGCGTTATGGTCGCAAAAGTCTGGGTCATGGCCTCGATTTTTACGTTCTCCTTGGCCTCAATGGCTTGGTGGAGTCCGTCCGAGTATCTACGCCCGTCCATAATACGGCCCGTTTGCTCGTCCACGATCATTACCTTATTGTTCATTACCACATACTCTACATCTTTTTCAAATAGGGTATAGGCTTTCAACAACTGGGTCATGGTGTGAATGCGTTCACTTTTCACTGCAAAATCCTTGAAAAGTTCTTCTTTGAGCTCAGCTTCCTTTTCGATTTCCAGACCTTGATTCTCAATTTTTGCAATCTCGCTACCAATGTCGGGCATCACAAAAAATTCTTTATCCTGATCAGTTGAAATAGATTCTACACCTTTATCGGTGAGTTCAATTTGGTTGTTTTTTTCATCGATAACAAACAATAGGTCTTCGTCCACTTTTGGCATTTCCCTATTGTTGTCCTGCATGTAGAAGTTTTCTGTTTTTTGAAGCAGCTGTTTTACGCCTTCTTCACTCAAAAACTTGATGAGTGCCTTGTTTTTTGGCAATCCACGGTGAACACGAAGCAATAGGAAGCCACCTTCTTTGGTATTTCCTTCCTTGATCAATTTCTTGGCCTCTGCCAATACTCCAGTAAGGTGCTGGCGTTGTTTTTGTACAATATCGGCTACTTGTGGTTTTAGTTCATTGAACTCATGGCGGTCGCCTTCGGGCACGGGACCCGATATGATCAAAGGTGTACGGGCATCGTCTATTAATACCGAATCCACCTCATCCACAATGGCGTAGTGGTGTGGTCGCTGTACCAAATCATCCGGAGTGTGCGCCATATTATCGCGGAGGTAATCAAACCCGAACTCATTGTTGGTTCCGTAGGTGATATCTGCGTTGTAGGCTGCTCTACGTCCGTCGGAATTGGGCGTATGCTTATCGATACAATCTACAGAAAGTCCATGGAACTCGAAAATGGGAGCCATCCAGGCACTATCCCTTTTGGCCAGATAATCGTTCACTGTAACCAAGTGGGCTCCTTTCCCTGCGAGGGCATTTAGGTAGAGCGGGAGGGTGGCTACGAGTGTTTTACCTTCACCGGTCTGCATCTCTGCAATTTTACCTTGGTGCATGGAAATACCGCCAATAAGCTGTACATCGTAATGTATCATGTCCCAGGTCACTTCTTTCCCTGCTGCGTCCCATGAATTTTGCCATACGGCTTTATCTCCTTCCAAGGAAACGTAATCCTTGTCTCCAGAGAGTATTCTATCAAATTCGCTGGCAGCAACGGTAATTGTTTCGTTGGCGGCAAAGCGCTTTGCAGTTTCCTTGACCACAGCAAAGGCTTCGGGAAGTATATCGTTAAGCGTTTTTTCGGAAATCTTGTAGGCCTCCTCGTTCAGCTTGTCTATTTCGGCATAAATGTCCTCGTTACGATCAATGTCGGTAGAATTTTCCACCTCTGCCTGTAGTTCGGCAATTTTATCGTTTATTTCTTTACAGTCTTCGGCAATTTTGACCTTAAAGGAAGCTGTTTTTTGTCTTAGTTCGTCATGTGATAAGCCTTCCAGCTGCTGCTCAAAGGATTTTATCTCTTTCACCAAAGGTTGTAAAGATTTTACATCCTTTTCCGATTTATCTCCTACAAAAACCTTTAGTACGGAATTAATAAAACTCATGAA
The DNA here is from genome assembly GCA_018222835.1 of Algicola sp. Taxonomy (GTDB): domain Bacteria; phylum Bacteroidota; class Bacteroidia; order Flavobacteriales; family Flavobacteriaceae; genus Flagellimonas. Next base: position 61,876 of record JAAEZN010000001.1, read on the forward strand.
ATGTTTTTTCTTTTGATTGTCAAAAGCTGTTCCATTGATGAGGTTACGATGGAATTCTTTCGCTAGGCTGTCAAAATTACATAAAAAAAAGCCTCGATCGAGACTTTTTTAATGTGGTTTGTGTTTTTAAGATTTAATATTCGTCCTCGTTCCAGAGGTAATCTTCCTCGGTGGGATAATCGGGCCAGATCTCCTCAATAGACTCATATATTTCTCCTCCTTCTTCTTCCATAGATTGTAAATTCTCTACAACTTCCAAAGGAGCTCCAGTTCGAATCGCGTAATCTATCAGTTCGTCTTTGGTTGCTGGCCAAGGCGCATCACTTAAATATGAAGCTAGTTCTAACGTCCAGTACATAGTAACGGTTTGATTTATAATTTTTTGCAAAAATAATTTTTAAACCCAATTTGTCAAGTAAAAACACAATTATTTAAAAATTATTTTGTGGTTAACAAAACAATTAGGGTAAAAAAGCGAATTTATTGGTCCAATTTCTCAGGAACCCATTTAATTTCTTTCGCTTTTAAATCCTTCGACAATTTGCGTGCCAATACGAACAAATAATCGGAAAGACGGTTGATATACGAGAGTAGGTTATCCGGTACGGGCTCATTTTCATGCAAGTAAGAAATCAACCTTTCGCCACGGCGACAAACTGTTCTAGCAATATGACAGTATGACACTGTGGTATGTCCTCCTGGAAGGATAAAATGTGTCATTTCTGGAAGGTCTTCGTTCATTTTGTCCATTTCCTTCTCCAAAAATTCAATATCCTCTGTACTTATGCGCGGAATTTTTAATCTATTGTCTTTGTTGGGCTCCGTGGCCAAGATGGAACCCACGGTAAAAAGCTTCTCCTGGATCATAGTCAACGTTTGCATTGAGTGTGAATCCATTTGTTGATCACGTAGTAGGCCCAAATAGGAATTGAGTTCGTCTATGGTTCCGTAACTCTCTATCCTTACGTGGTGTTTGGGAACCCGTGTACCCGTAAACAAAGATGTTTTTCCTTTGTCTCCTGTTTTGGTATAGATTTTCATTTTTTCAGTAGTCAGTAGTCAGTAGTCAGTAGTCAGTAGTCAGTAGTCAGTGGTCAGGGATGTTTACCTTTATTTCTGGCTATTGCTAATTGATTATTGTTTATTGTTCTTATCGTGTTGGCGTTTCCCTTCCATAAATTTGCGGGACTTTCTGCGTTTTGTCGCCTTTTTGTTTCTGTACAAAACAATCAGATAAATAAGTCCCAGAACGGAAAGTACGTACCAAATGGTGTTATCTGTTGCTATATTTTTCATAAGTTAAAATTACCGTTTTAAATCCGAATCGTGAAATGTTCCTTTACCTGTTCTTTGCGAATCGAAATGAGGCCGCAATAATACATATCTATGCTAACCGTAATTTCGGGCAAGGCGATCAATCGGTCCCATTCTTCCTTTTTTTTCCTGTTTGAATAAATGGAGTCCACCAAAATAAGACTGTCATTATTCATTTTGTCCGCTGAGATCAGTTTTTGAAACAGAGGAATGTCCAATACATCGACAAAAAGAAGATCAAAGGTGTTTGAATTCAGCTTAGCATTGGGAAAATTTTGTTCTACCAATGTTTGAAGCATCAAATTACTTTTGATGGTAATTTTATCAAAATTGAAATAGGCAATAGTTTTTAGTGGCACGCTGATGCTTTTGCTCTTGTGATACCTTTTTGGAGAGTACAGGCATCGTGTCACATAATTGAAAACAAAGGGGGAATGAACCCCATGTTGGTTTGTGGACTTAACTAAAAATTTTAGGTACGATATTATCTGAAACCACATTTTTACCCTTCTAAAATGGAGGAAAGTTCGAACCAGCGCTCTGTTTTTTCCTCTATGGTATCGGTTATTTCTTTGAGCTCTTTGGAAAGATCGGCTATTTCGCCTCCATCCAAATCGGGGTCGGTGAACTTGTTTTGGAGCACAACCTTTTTCTCTTCCAATTTTTGGATATCCTTTTCTAGTTGCTTGTATTCTTTTTGCTCCGAATAGGAAAGTTTTCCCCCGCTAGTGTCCCTCCAATTATTTTCTGTTTTCTCGGTTGAATTTGTTTTGTTCTCGCGCTCCTCGATTACCTTACTGCTTTCGTATATCCTGTAGTCTGAATAGTTCCCGGGGAAGTCTTCAATAACTCCTTCTCCTCGAAAAACAAAGAGGTGATCTACGATTTTATCCATAAAATAACGGTCGTGTGAAACCACGATCAAACAGCCGGGAAAATCCAACAAAAAACTTTCCAATACATTCAGGGTAACAATATCCAGGTCGTTGGTGGGCTCATCCAGAATAAGAAAATTAGGATTTTGAATCAGGACAGTACATAAATACAATCGTTTACGTTCGCCACCGCTCAGTTTCTCCACAAAATCGTATTGCTTTTTGCGGTCAAATAGAAAGCGCTCCAATAATTGTTGGGCTGATATTTGTCTGCCTTTTTTTAATGGAATGTAATCCCCGAACTCACGGATTACATCGATTACCTTTTGGCCTTCTTTGTCTGGAATCCCCTTTTGGGTGTAATAACCAAATTTTACGGTGTCGCCTACCACGACCTTACCACCTTCCACATCTTCACCTTGGGTAATAATGTTCAAAAAAGTGGACTTTCCGGTTCCGTTCTTGCCAATAATGCCCACCCGTTCACCTTTGGTGAAATTGTAGTCGAACTTGTCCAGTATTTTTTTATCTCCGTAGGATTTGGAAATATTATGAAGCTCCAAGATTTTACTGCCCAAGCGCTCCATATTTAGTTCTAATTGGACTTCGTGCTCTATGCGACGTTGATGCGCACGTTTTTTGATCTCTGCAAAATCATCGATGCGGGATTTGGATTTTGTGGTACGGGCCTTAGGTTGTCTTCGCATCCAATCCAACTCCTTTTTGTAAAGCATTTTGGTCTTTTGCTGTTCCACCGCCTCGCGTTCCAGTCGGGATTCCTTTTCAGTTAAGTAGTATGAATAATTGCCTTTGTATGTGTAGAGTTGGTTATTGTCCAATTCTATGATCTCGTTGCAAACCCTGTCCAAAAAGTATCGATCATGGGTCACCATAAACAGCGTAATGCTCTCTTTGGCAAAATAAGCCTCCAACCATTCGATCATTTCTAGATCAAGGTGGTTGGTCGGCTCGTCCAAAATCAACAAATCGGGTTTGTTGAGCAAGGCATTGGCCAGGGCCAAACGCTTCTTTTGTCCGCCCGAAAGTGTACTTACTTTCGCGTCGAGGTTGGAAAGTTGTAATTGGAAAAGTATTTGTTTGTACTGGGTTTCAAAGTCCCAGGCATTAAGGCGTTCCATAGCTTCGAAAGCCTTTTGATATTGGTCTGCGTTATCGGGGTTTTCCACCGCTTTTTCGTATGCGGCAATTACTTTTAGGATTTCGTTATCAGTGGTAAATATGGTCTGCTCAATAGTTAGGCTGGGATTTAGGTCTGGCTCTTGTTCCAAAAACGAGACTTTAATGCCTTTGCGGGTGGTCACTTGACCGGTTTCGGAGGTGTCCTTTCCCGACATAATATTGAGAATGGAGGTTTTTCCACTTCCATTTTTGGCAATCAATGCAATCTTTTGGTCTTTATTGATTCCAAAGGAAATGTCCGAGAAGAGTACCAGTTCTCCATAGGATTTTGATATGTTTTCGACCGTCAATAAGTTCATGGATGTTCTTTGTGCGCCAACCTATAGTTTGGAATACTTGATTATATACCGGTATCGGATGGCCAGGGTCAAAAGTAAAGGAATAAGTACAGGTGAAAAAATCTGAACTTTGATAATCCACAATAAAATAACAAGGGCTATCAAACCTAGGGCAAACCATAAATATTTTGTACTCCATTTTGGTACGTTATCCTGAAAAAGTAGTACAAAGGCAACGACTAAATTTACAGGGAACGCCCATAATATGTTGTAATTATAAGGTGTGGAGGTGTGATCTGCCGCTACCCATAACAAGAAAAGGAAGGTGCCGGCCAATCCGGAAATGAACAATAGAGTAAAGTCCAACCAGCGGCTTCGTGTTTTATGCTTGTTGTCGAAATAGGTGATGATGGCCGTAAACGCCAAGAGCAAAATAAACCAGAACAAAGGAGAAAGCGGAAAAAAGCCACTATGGGAATATTCATTATAGTCCAAGATGGTACGCTCACGTTTAACCAAGGGTTTTCCGTTCAAGGTGGTATGCCGTAGCTGTTCCATGGCGTAGTATGGCAAGAACATATGTTCTTGTACGGTTGCTTTTCTATCCACCGGAGAGCCAAAAGCCAGGTCTATACCGAACATGGACCACGTGTTTACATTTAGGAATTGCCTTACCAATTGCCGAAAAGTATATCGTTTCTCCAAATATGACCCATCGAATACCACAGCATCTCCAAATTGTTCTTTTAAAATATCACCGGTAATACTGGAGCAGTTGTTCAAAAGTGGGTCATACAGGTAGTCTCTGTTCTCGGGGAGATAGTTTTCTTCAAAAAATGCAAGGAGTTGGTTGCGTTGATCAAGATTTAGGTCTAGAACTTGCTCCTTTACCCATCTTTTTTCCAACTCATATTCAAATAAAAAAGACTCAAAACTTCTGCGGGAAAGGGAATAAATCATTCTTCCCTTGGTAAAATTCAGATAAAAGTTAGGTTGGTTAAAATCAAAAGTGCCATAGTTGTACACTACATCAATCCCCAAAACAGAATCCTGTACCCGAAATGCGCTATGTCCAAATGCATAATACAGTACATCGCCCCCTGCACATGTTAAAAGACTTACTTTGGAATTTTCCGATAGACGTGGTGCTTGGGAGAAAACAAAATTCCCTGTAATGAGAAATAAAGATAAAAGAAGAAATATCTTTTTCATTCTGATTGTTGTCAGCGCAAATATCTAAATAAAAACGACTCGTTCCACCATACGTTGCCAACAGTTTATTTTTTCCATTATTTTTACGCAAATCCAATTTCATGAAGTCCTATATACCCAACTTTTTGACGCTCCTTAATGTTTTTAGTGGCTGTATTGCTACGGTTTTTGCTGTTTTAAATCACTTGGAGTGGGCCGCACTTTTTGTATTTATCGGGATTTTCTTCGATTTTTTTGATGGTTTGGCCGCCCGCGCGTTAAATGTGCAGAGCGATATTGGTATTCAGTTGGACTCTTTGGCCGATGTGATTACCAGTGGTCTTGTGCCCGGAGTGGTTATGTTTCAACTATTGAGTATGGCGGAAAGGGGTGGCTGGAACCTTGGGTTTATTGGCCATGATGCCGAACTGACCCTATTGCCATTTGTTGGTTTTGCCATTACATTGGCATCTGCGTACCGATTGGCCAAGTTTAATGTGGACGAGAACCAAGTGTCTTCCTTTGTTGGGCTCCCAACTCCTGCAAATGCTTTGTTGATTCTTTCGTTGCCCATGATTCTTTTGTACCACGATAACGAAACCTTGAACAACATTATCTTAAATCCATGGTTTTTGGTAATTCTAACGGTAATCAGTACTTATTTGCTGAACTCCCCTATTAAACTGTTTGCTTTAAAATTTAAAAATGGGAGTTTTAAGGACAATGGTATTCGGTATTTGTTCCTTATTGGGAGTTTGGTGTTGTTGTTGACCCTGCGCTTTTTGGCTATTCCGATGATTATCTTTATTTACATTTTGATGTCGCTAATCGATGGAGGAGGGAAAAAAACAACATAAGAACGTATTTGAGAGTTCCACGGAAGCTGTAGTGTATCCATCCAAAGTGGGACTAGAGCTTTTGATTCCCGTTATATTGATTCTTGGAATTGGGATTGTTAGTTCTTTTGGAGAGAGTAGTTTGATCGGAGTAATAATTCAGTTTGTCATCATGTTGGTTCTTGTGATTCTTTTTTTCTCCATTTCCTATAAAGTTACCGATGAGGTTTTAACCGTAATCATACTATTTGTCATTAAACGGGACATTCGTATCAAAAATATCACTCGGATAGTGGAGACCAACAATCCGATCAGTGCACCAGCGGTATCTTTGAGCCGATTGGAAGTATATTACGGTAAATATAGCAGTACGGTAATCTCGCCGAGGGATAAAATGCGATTTATTGAGCATTTAACGCGCCTGTCTCCAACCATTCAAGTGGAGCTCAAAAAGAAAAAATGAGCTTAAAAGTCGAGCTTCTTTTTACGTAGTTCAAAGTTTTGGCCCTTAACTTTGTTATCTGTAATTATTTATATAGGCAAAATGTTTTATATTATTTTTTTAGACACTTATTGATTTGATGTTTTAAGGTAATTATTGTTTGAAAGTTCCATCCAACCAAAACAACAAAATATTCACTAATTTTTATTTGTGTATCTTTTTGACGGTAACCAAGAAACTGATTTTCCTTCGTAACTAATCATAAAATTATTCAGAAAATGCCTAAGCACGGACCATTATTCTATGCAGCATCGTTATTGTTCCTAATTAGCACTCTCAATGCCCAAAATGAAATAGAGGAGAAATACCGTGAATATTTCAAGGAATCAAGGGAAGTGGTTTACCTACAAGTCAGTAAAGACATATTTCTCCCAGATGAGGAAATTTGGTTCAAAGGTTATTTGTATGACCTGAAAAAATCACAACCCTCCGATATATCCAAGACAATCAATGTGGGTGTGTATGATAGCTTGGGAGTATTAAAAAAAGAACTGCTCTACTATGTGAACGAAGGGTTTTTTAAAGGCAGTGTAAAAGTTGATTCAACATTTGGTGAAGGACGCTATTTTTTGAAAGCAAAAACCAATTGGATGCGAAACTTTAAAGATGACAATGCTTTTTTAAAGCAAATCTTAGTTGTAAAGTCCGACTATGATATTCCGCTGAACCAACAGAATTCAAAAAAAGTAGATATCCGGTTTTTGCCGGAGGGAGGTAAACTGGTAGCTGGAATAAAGAATATTGTGGGGGTCAAAGTGCAGAATAATATGGGTGTGCCTTTACAAAAGGATGACATCAAGATTGTGGATGAGGCTGGTGAGCAATTGGCATTGATTAAAACTAATACCTTGGGTTTTGGAAAATTTGAGATTACACCTGAATCGAACATTCTTTATTTTGCCAATCTGCAAATGCCTTCTGGGGAGGAATTAAGTGTTAGGGTTCCAAGGATATACGCTAAGGGAATTAATCTGAATGTGGATGACAATCCTTACAAAAAAGAAGTTTTGGTACAAGTTGAGGCTAACGATTTAGCTTTGGAAGACGGTGATGTAAAGACAAATTTGGTTTTACACAAAAATGGAGAAGTTGTGTTAGAGCCTGTAGTATTGTCCAAAAATGCTAAAATACATACAACCTATTTTGATAAGACTAAATTGATGGAGGGAGTAAATATCCTGACCTTACTGGACGATAAGAACAACCCTATTGAAGAGAGACAATTTTATGTTTGGAAAGGTGGTGTAGGAAATAGGGTTGAAGCCTCCATAAACTACGCAACGGTTACAAAAGACTCTTTGGAAATAACATTAAACTCTAGAGGTTATCAACCGATGGGAGTAAGTGTTTCCGTGTTGTCCGAAAACACAAAGGTTTATAAGGGAGAAAATAGTATTTACGAACAAATTTATCTCATGCCCTATATAAAGAGGGATATAAAAAATGCAAGCTACTATTTCAGCAAAAATGAGATTAAGAAAAAATATGATCTTGATTTACTCCTTTTAACGCAAGGTTATAGTAAATATGATTGGCAAGAGATTTTAAGCGATAAAATAGAAACCAAGTATGACCCTATAGATGGGTTGACTCTTTATGGCTTCTTAAATGAAGAATTGAAAAGAGAAGGTATTTTGGTGCATAAATCGATCGAGCATGAGGCAACGGAAATTAATCTTGACCCCGGCCAAGATAAGTTTTTGATTACCAATTTTTATCCAATCAACGGGGAAAGTATCTTCTTTTCAAAGAAGAATAATTGGGGGAAGTTATCCAAGTTGGATATGTATGCCCGATTATCCAACAATTACTTTCTGGATGAGAAAATTAATGTTTCAGGTATTAAAAAAATAAGCTTGTTTAATGCGGAGAGTGGAATGAAACGCTCCGGAAGTACCGATATTGAATTACCAAATCTACATTCAGATAATAAACTTATAGCTCTGGACAATGTTACAGTAACAGAGCAGAGCAAACTGGAAAAACAAGCTCGAGAGAATATTAGGGTTCCTCGATACTTGGCGAGTAAAATTACAGTTGTTGATGAGGAATTGGCTCTAACGTTTGATACGGTTGCAGGGTTGTTGCGCTCTAAAGGCTACGAGGTGTTGGAAGAATTACAGGCCTTTGATGGCGGAGACCCTGCATTTATTAGCAGGTACAAAATAAGATCACGGCGAAACCCCAAGTTTGGAGTTAATATTGTTTTGGATGATGTTGTACAGATGAATTTGGATGTACTTTACCAGATGCCCTTAACTCAGGTGGAGAGTTTTTATATAGATAGATTATCCAGATACATGGGAACAAAAGCTAAAAATACGGAAACGATATATCTTTTTACAAGACAAGGCGAAGAACTAAACCTAACCCCAGGTAAAGATTTTGTTGCAAAAAAAGCTTTTGCATTTAAAGTGGATAATGGTTTTGAAAGACAAAAGGAATTTTACAATCCCGAATTTATCTCGTTTACCAATACAGCTTTTGAGAATTTTGGATTGATTCATTGGGAGCCACTAATATGGTTGGACAAGAACAACAATTACATCCTCAAAATTCCAAACTATGGTTTTGATAACCTAAAGGTGGTTATTGAAGGAATGGGTAAGGACGGAAGTCTATTTTCCGAGGTTAAAATATTGAATGCCGCGAAACCCAATTAAAAGTCGAGCTTCTTTTTACGTAGTTCAAAGTTTTGGCCCAGATACACTTTCCGGACCATTTCATCAACGGCAAGTTCCTCGGGAACACCTGCCTTTAGGATACCCCCTTCGAACATTAGGTACGAGCGTTCAGTAATGGCCAATGTTTCCTGAACATTGTGGTCCGTAATCAGGATACCAATGTTCTTGTTTTTTAATTGCGCCACGATTCGCTGAATGTCCTCTACCGCAACAGGGTCAACCCCGGCAAAGGGCTCGTCCAGCAATATAAATTTAGGGTCGGTGGCCAGTGCACGGGCTATCTCGGTACGGCGACGTTCGCCCCCGGATAACAAATCTCCCCGGTTTTTGCGAATATGCCCGAGACCAAATTCATCAATCAGGGACTCCATTTTCATCTGTTGCTCTTTTTTGCTCAATTTGGTAAGCTGCAACACACTTAATATATTTTTTTCTATGCTTAGTTTTCGGAAAACCGATGCTTCTTGAGCTAAATAGCCAATCCCATGCTGTGCTCTTTTGTACATAGGGAAACTCGTAATATCGGTACTGTCTAGATAGATGTTTCCGCCATTAGGTTTGATAAGTCCCACGATCATGTAGAACGATGTGGTCTTACCCGCACCATTTGGACCTAAAAGGCCAACAATCTCACCTTGGTTTACCTCGAGCGATATGCCCTTAACAACTTTTCGGCCACGATAGGCCTTCATAATATTCTCTGCGCGTAACTTCATAGGAATTTGCCAAAACTAAACATATTCTTTTTTTAGCGTATGGTCTTTTGGATTTTTTTAAGCTTCGCTCTCCTCCAAATCTTCCCAAAACTCATAAGCTCGTCGCAAATGGGGAATCACGATGGTGCCGCCCACTAAAGTGGCTATGCCCAAGGTTTCCATAACTTCTTCTTTATTGGCCCCGGCCTTTTTGGAGCTTTCCAGATGGTACTTAACGCAGTCGTCGCAACGCAATACGGCAGAGGCGACCAGACCCAGCAATTCTTTGGTCTTAACATCTAGGGCGCCATCCATATAGGCATTGGTGTCCAGATTAAAGATGCGTTTAATGAGTTTATTGTTCTCTGCAAGGAGCTTATCGTTCATCTTGGCACGATAAGCATTGAACTCTTCTACTTTATTGGACATTGTTTTTTGCTTTCTCTTTAGCTTCTTTTTTTGCTTGTTTCTTCAGTACCATTCTAGAAATAAAAATACTTACTTGGTACAGGATAAGCACAGGAATGGACACCACAATTTGACTGGCAATATCCGGTGGGGTAATGATAGCGGATAGAATCAAAACGATGACCAAGGCTATTTTTCTGTATTTCTTCAGGATTTCTGGGGTTACCAATCCAACTTTTGTTAAAAAGAATATGACGATTGGTAACTCGAACATAATCCCGCAGGCAATAACGGATGCACGAACGGTTCCCACGTAGGAAGCCAAATCGATTTCGTTCAAAACTTCCTTGCTTACTTGGTACGACCCCAAAAAGTTGATGGATAATGGGGCAACCACATAATAACCGAACAGTACTCCAAGGAAAAACAGCGAAGAGGCCGTAATAATAAATCCTCGGGAATGTTTTCTTTCGTTTTCGTAAAGCCCAGGGCTGATGAATTTCCAAAGTTCCCATAATATGTAAGGGAAACCAAGGATTACACCTGCCCAAATGGATGTCCAAATGTGTGCGGAAAATTGACCGGCCATCAATCGGCTCTGGATGGTAAAAGGAAGGGATTCGCCACAAAACTCGGAATCAATACCAAAAAACTTACCTATGTTGCAAAAGAACTTGTAGGTAGGGAAGTCCATGTTTTTTGGACCGAACAGGATAGTATCAAAAATAAAACCTTTAAACACAAAAGCCAGACAGGCAATCATTACCACAGCTAAGGTGGATCGTACCAAATGCCAGCGCAATTCTTCCAAATGGTCCAAAAAGGACATTTCATCCGGATTTTTTCTCTCTTTTTTTGCCATTATAGGATTCCCTCGTTTATAAGGTTATGGATATGTACCACTCCGGCATACGAATCACCGTCAAAGGCCAATAGTTGGGATATACTCTGTTCTTGCAGTGTTTTTAGGGCTTTAACGGCCAAAGTGTCCACGTCTATTGTTTTGGGGTTGGAGGTCATAATATCCCTTGCGGTAAGTCCGCTAATATTGTCGTACTTGCTCAACATCCGGCGAACATCGCCATCGGTAACGATTCCTACCACTTTGTCCTTGTCCATCACAGCGGTAACCCCCAACATTTTTTCGGAGATTTCTACGATTACATCTTTTACTTTTGTGTTGACGTCCACCTGTGGTTTTTGGTTGTTGAGCACAATGTCGGCAACACGCAGATATAATTTTTTGCCCAAAGCGCCACCTGGATGATATTTTGCAAAATCAGTACTACTGAATCCTTTTAGTTCCAATAAACAGATAGCCAGTGCATCACCAACGGCCATTTGGGCCGAAGTGCTTGTTGTGGGGGCGAGATTGTTTGGACAGGCCTCTTTTTCCACAAAAGTATTAAGTACAAAATCTGCTTGCTTTGCCAATACGGAATCCATATTACCGGTAATTCCTATTAACTTGTGGTCGCCCACTTTAATCAAGGGCAATAATGCTTTGATCTCTGGAGTGTTTCCACTTTGTGAAAGGCAAATGACTACGTCGTTTTGTTGGATGGTGCCCAGATCCCCGTGGATCGCATCCGCTGCATGCATAAATATGGCCGGTGTCCCCGTGGAGTTTAAGGTTGCTACAATTTTTGATGCAATTATGGCACTTTTGCCGATACCTGAAACTACGACTCTACCATCGGATTCCAGTATATGCTGTACCGCTTGTTCAAACTGGTCATCCAACAGACCTATTAAATTTGCTATGGCCTTGCTTTCTATTTCAAGGGTCCGTTTTGCTATGGATAAAATTGACTTTTTGTCGCTCAAAGTAATTAACGGATTTACTGATTGTATTCCTAAAAGAATGTCTTATATTTAAGATTACAAAACTAATCAAACTATCTTATACAGACTATTGCGAAATAGATAATAGATTTAACTGTAACAGAATCGTTTAAATAATAGCTTCAACTACCTTTTAGGTTGCTTGTAACAAATTGAAAAATGCGGAAATGAGCCTAACGAACACTGATTTGCATTCCTCGCTCAAAAAATATTTTGGTTTCTCAAAATTTAAAGGACTACAGGAAGGTGTAATCCAAAACATTCTTAGTGATAACGATACTTTTGTAATTATGCCCACAGGAGGAGGTAAGTCTCTCTGTTACCAGTTGCCGGCACTTATGAAAGAGGGCACTGCCATTGTGGTTTCCCCTTTGATCGCCCTTATGAAAAACCAGGTCGATGCCATTCGGGGAATATCCGAACAGCATGGCATTGCCCATGTATTGAATTCTTCCTTGACCAAGACCGAGGTGAAGCAAGTAAAAGAGGATATTGTTAACGGTATAACCAAATTGCTCTATGTTGCGCCAGAATCGCTCACCAAAGAAGAAAATGTGGATTTTCTTAAAAATGTAAAACTTTCTTTTGTGGCGGTCGATGAAGCCCACTGTATTTCGGAATGGGGTCACGATTTTAGGCCTGAATACCGAAACCTTAGGGGAATAATCAATAGGTTGGGAGAAGATATTCCCATAATTGGTCTCACGGCAACGGCAACACCAAAGGTGCAAGAAGACATTATTAAAAATTTGGGGATGACGGATGCCAAGGTGTTCAAGGCATCGTTCAATAGGCCTAATTTATTCTATGAAGTACGCCCTAAAACCAAAAATGTAGATGCCGACATTATCCGTTTTGTTAAACAAAATCAGGGTAAATCCGGTATTGTTTATTGTTTGAGCAGAAAGAGGGTCGAGGAATTGGCGCAAGTACTTCAGGTAAATGGCGTCAGTGCCGTGCCCTACCATGCCGGGTTCGATGCAAAGACACGTTCCAAATACCAAGATATGTTCTTAATGGAGGAGGTAGATGTGGTTGTTGCCACGATTGCCTTCGGAATGGGAATCGATAAGCCAGATGTCCGATTTGTGATCCATCACGATATTCCAAAAAGTATAGAAAGCTATTACCAGGAAACTGGTCGCGCAGGTAGAGATGGAGGCGAAGGGCATTGTTTGGCCTATTACGCCTATAAGGATGTGGAAAAACTGGAAAAGTTCATGTCCGGCAAACCAGTGGCGGAGCAGGAGATAGGTAATGCCCTTTTACAAGAAATTGTTGCTTATGCCGAAACTTCCATGTCCCGTAGAAAGTTTATACTGCACTATTTCGGAGAGGATTTTGATGAAGTACATGGTGAAGGTGCCGATATGGACGACAACTCCCGTAATCCAAAGCCGAAAGAGGAGGCCAAGGAAGAAGTAACAAAGTTGTTGCGTGTGGTAAAGGAGACCAAAGAAAAGTTTAAAACAAAAGAGATCGTTCGCATTCTGGTGGGTAAGACCAATGCTATGATATCTTCCCATAAAACTGATGAAAAAGAGTTCTTTGGAATAGGAAAGGAGCAGGACAAAACATTTTGGATGGCTTTAACCCGCCAGGTTTTGGTAGCGGGTCTGCTAAAAAAGGAAATTGAACAATATGGTATCCTGCATCTAACGGAAGCTGGTAAAAAGTTTTTGGCCAATCCAGAATCATTCATGATGACCAAGGATCATGTATATTCCAAGGATGACACGGGTAATATTGTTGTTCCTGAGCAATCCAACGGGGCCGTTGCGGACGAGAACCTGTTGAAATTGCTAAAAGACCTTCGGAAGAGAGAGGCCCAAAAAAGAGAGGTGCCCCCATTTGTGGTTTTTCAGGATCCATCATTGGAGGATATGTCCCTAAAGTACCCGGTCACCATGCAAGAAATAATCAATATTCAAGGTGTGGGAGAGGGCAAGGCCAAAAAATATGGGAAACCGTTCGTTGAGCTTATTTCTAAATATGTGGACGAAAACGATATTACCCGACCAGATGATCTTGTGGTGAAAAGTACCGGGGCAAATTCCGGATTAAAGCTTTATGTGATCCAAAGTGTGGATAGAAAGTTGTCTTTGGACGATATTGCATCCGCAAAAGGATTGGAACTGTCCGAACTTATCAAAGAAATGGAGCAAATCGTGTTCAGTGGCACCAAATTGAACATTGGTTATTGGATCGATGAAATACTGGACGAAGACCAGCAAGAAGAAATCCACGACTATTTTCTGGAAGCAGATACCGATTCCATTTCGGCAGCTGTAGATGAGTTCGACGGTGATTACGAAGATGAGGAACTGCGCTTGTACCGTCTAAAATTTATAAGTGAAGTGGCGAATTAAAATTCGCCACTAAATTCTCCTGTTGTGATCATGGCCACAATAAATCCAAAGTAAAGGATAGTGAGTACCAAATAAATTAGGGCAATGCCCAATCCAATGTATGACAGAATCTTGCCTGTTTTAACATTGCTGAAATCTGTGTAGTTTTCTGGATTTTGATGGTACAATCGACTAGCGGACTTTGCTTTTGAAAGGCCTATAATACTAAATATGGCTCCCAATGGGCCACAGCAGAACAAAGTACCGACAATGGAGAGTATCCCCATTGTCAACACTGTGCTTGCCCCGGGTAAGGGTTGTTGGTTCATAGATATATTTTATTGGTATTGTTCAAGAATTTCTTGCATTCTTTGTGGGTCCTGTAGCGCATCCCATCCAAAAGTAGAAATGGCCCAAAGGGACATCAGTAGATAAAGTACGTTGAGCACAATACCGATAATGGATAGGATTCTACCTGTTTTAACGGATTGTACACCTTCGTACATTTCTGGGTTTTCGGCATAAAGTTTTAATGCTTTGTTGGCCAATATTAAACCAATAACACCAAAAATAAGGCCGATTACGCCGTAACAGCAACACGTAACGATCGATACGATACCGAATACCATGATCAGCGTTGCATTTGGGAGTTTTTGTTGTTCCATAATCTAAAAGTTTTTAATTAAAAAGGTTATTCATTTTTATGATGTAACTCACTATAACGGTTCCTGCAGTAAACAATATCAGGAACCATTTGACTTGCTGAGAGTGTTTGAAACTAAAAAAGATGTTCGCTATTAAAAAAAAGAGTAGTGCCAAAATGGGATATATGGCCGGATACATATGAAATGCAGCCACAAATTCACCATGTAAGAGCAAATCCACAGCTCGTTGCATGCCACAACCGGGACAATCCACCCCCAATAACTTTTTGTTAAGGCAAGGTAACATGTAGTCCTTCAGGTTAATGGCAAATATGGTCGGTGCTAAGTACATCATAGACTGCGGTGGCCGAAAAATACTATTATTTTTGTATTCAGGTTTAATTTTTACATCATTTTTTACCAGAGAAATTAAATATGGGAAAATTTTTAAAAGGCGATAGGGTGGAGGTTTTGGACGAAGCAATTTCTGGCATTGTTCAAGATGTTGAAGGCGATGAGGTTACCTTGCTTACCGATGACGGTTTTCCCATGCGTTTTCCGGCTCACGATCTGGTAAAAATCGATGGAGACATTCCTGTGTCCAATTTTGAGGCCGCCCAGGTCAAAAAACAAAAAGAGCTGCCCCAAAAAAGGAAGACTTCTGCGGTAAAACCCAAAGAGCGAAGTGCGCCGAAAATGGAGGTGGACCTGCATATTCATCAATTGGTAAAATCGAGCAAGGGAATGAGCAATTACGATATGCTCAATATTCAGTTGGAAACAGCCAAGCGGCAGTTGGATTTTGCTATTCGTAAGCGCATTCAAAAAGTTGTATTTATCCACGGTGTGGGAGAGGGAGTACTCAAAGAAGAGCTACAATATCTGTTTAACCGGTACGATAACTTAAAGTTTTACGATGCCGATTATCAAAAATATGGATTGGGCGCTACCGAGGTGTATATTTACCAGAACGGTTAGTCGGGAATAACGGTAGTTACCTCGCCAAATTCACTTATCGCAATATTGGTGATGCGTTCTCCGCTATCGGTAACGAAAGAAATTCCACTTAGGCTTATAGTATGTAAAAATGATGTGGCGTCGTTGGGGTCAACAATAGTTTCAATGATCACTGTGCCGCCCTGCGCTTCGATTTCGTCAATAACAGTTGGTTGGGCTGGTGGTACATCATCGCAAAAATAGCCATCGGTCAAATTCCCGGAGAAAATTCGATACGTTACCTGCGAATTGTTGGGTACATTACTTTCCGTGACTACGGCTTCACCAACAATACCATTGTTCAAAACACCGCTTTGCAATTCTAGGATCAATGCTTCACTGTCGTTGATTTTGAACAATAAATTCTTTGCATCGCTTATTGGCTCGGTACAGAAATCCAAAGTAACACTATCAAAATCAATGGTCTCAATTTCAAGGTCGCCATCACTACAAGAAAGGAGTGTTCCAAAACAAAGAATGGAAAAGAAGATTTTTCTCATGCGCCAAATTTAATGTAAATCCATTTTAATACCCCAATTCCAAACTATACTTTAAAAGAAATTAACTTTATTCATGTACTTTTACACCCGATTAAAGTAAAATCAACCATGCAAAAAGTCTATCTGGATAATGCTGCAACCACGCAGGTTAGAAATGAAGTAATCGAGCGAATGCAAGAGGCATTGGCGCAATTTTATGGCAACCCTTCTTCTACCCATAGTTTTGGAAGATCTGCCAAAACCGCTGTGGAACAAGCTAGAAAGACCATAGCAAAAACCTTGAATGCCCATCCATCCGAGATAATTTTTACTTCTGGTGGTACAGAGGCGGACAATATGATTTTGAGATGCGCGGTCAGGGATCTTGATGTTGAGACCATTATTACATCTAAAATAGAGCACCATGCGGTTCTCCATACGGTAGAGGAACTCGAAAAGGAGTATGGTATTAATGTATGGTATGTGGATCTGGATGAAGATGGCAATCCTAAAATGGACCACTTGGAAAGTTTGCTCAAAAAGGACGGTTCCAAAAAGTTGGTGAGTTTAATGCATGTGAACAACGAGATTGGAAATATATTGGATATTGGGGCAGTTGGTGAACTTTGTAAAACAAACAATGCCCTTTTCCATTCAGATACTGTACAATCCATAGGGCATTACCCTTGGGATGTACAAAAGGTGAACGTTGATTTTATGACGGCAGCCGCTCACAAATTCCATGGGCCAAAAGGAATAGGTTTTGCCTTTATCCGAAAAAACTCAGGATTAAAGCCATTGATCTTTGGAGGTTCCCAAGAGCGTGGTTTTCGGGCAGGGACCGAGCCTTTCCATAATATTGTTGGATTGGAAGAGGCTTTTATTAAAGCATATGAGCATTTGGAGGAAGAAACCGAGACTATTAAAGCGCTTAAACAATACTTTTTGGAGAAACTCAAACAAGAAATTCCCGATGCGGTATGCAATGGGCTTTCGGGAGATTTGGAAAAAAGTACCTACACTTTGACCAATGTGCGCTTACCTTTTGATAAACAAAAAGGCCTGATGTTACTTTTTCATTTGGATATGAAAGGCATTGCCTGTTCCAAAGGAAGTGCTTGTCAGTCTGGAAGTAGTCAAGGGTCCCATGTACTCAATGAAATTCTTGAGTGGGAGGAACAGGAGAAGCCCAGTTTGCGTTTTTCCTTTTCAATGTACAATACCAAGGAGGAGATCGATTATACCGTTCAGGTTCTAAAAGAGTTTGCAAACAGCTAACTCAGGCGGGTTTTAGTTACGGTTCTTACGTTTTTCTCTGTCGTAAGGAAATTTACGGGAAGCGGTTTTCATCATTTTATCGATAAGCTCGGTAGTGTTTTTACCGGTTTTTTTGGAAATGGCGTTTTCGTACTTCCAAAGTAGTTTGCCTGATTCCCCGTCACTTATTTTTACACCGATTCTACCATAATTGGCATTTCCGCTAAAGTAATCCAGAATACTAAAATCTGTTGGTACGCCTTCGGATAAAAGAATGTTCAGGTTTAAATTACCACTAATGATGCCATCTACATCCAAAACTTCGCACAATTCTTTGGTGGTATAGGTATCGATGTTATTGTAATCGATATTGCTTTTGGCCAATATGGCATTGGTGTTGTTGATGTTCTGAAAATCAACATTGAATTTTTTTCTCTTTTTTCGCTTGGAAAAATAAGTTTCCAACGCATTTTGAACAGCATACCCTTCTTTCTCGGCCAAAATCTTCAGTTCGTCGCTGTCCACCGATTCTTCCAGTTCCAAATGGGCAATAAATGGGATAATGGCCAAAACCTTGTGATTGTCGGTAAGCTCGTCAAACCTAATGTTTTCATAAATGTTCTTTTGGGCCGACATTAGACCAGAGATCAAAAGAATAGCTACGAAGACGGTTTTTTTCATGGATCAATTTTTAATTAAATACCCTCTTTGGGTATGGCTTCTGGTTAAAAATAGTTGTGGTTGATTCAATTTTAGGCTTGAGAAAAACAAATAATAATGTACACTTATTGATTTTTCGATTGCAAAAGTACGTCTATTTCCTGAAAAACTTGGTGCTATATGTGGTGGAGTTGCCCACATTGTCCGTTACCGTAACTATTAGGTCACATTCTGTATCGTTGGTTACATTGTCCTCGAAATTATAGGTAATGGTGTTTGTTTTTGGCTCGTACTCCATTAATATCCATTTTCCGTTTAACGTGGCCGAATAGGTGTCTATTCCGCTAAGGTCGTCGGAGATAAGTAAACTCAGGTAACTGTAGTTGCTGAGCCATTGCTTTTCTTTAAAATTCTTAGGACGAACGGTTGGGGCAACTGTGTCCTTGACCAAGGTGTAAGTGCCCAGGGTTCGTGTTCTGGTCGTAAAAGCGCCATCTCTTTTGTAGGTTTTGGAATAAGAGGGTCTCATTTTACTGTCCAGATGGGCGATGAACATTTGTTTTCTTTCTGCAGCCGTATATTTTGATGGGTCAAAACTAATCGTGAAATTTCGATGAGCAGCAACACTATTGTCGTGTATGGTAATGGTGTCGTTGCCCTTTTTTAAATCGATGAAGAAATCTTCATAAAATGTACTTGCCGGGAAAAACACTTTTGCTGCACCTAAATCAAAGTTATTGGGCTTGTTGGCTATCAAAAAGTAATCTGTGGGAGTATTATCTCTGGTAATTTTCTCCTCTTGCACTTTACCATCCACAGGGATAACGAGCTTGGTGGTGTTTCCGGCCAAATCAGAAATAAGGATTTCCACAGTGTAGGACATGCCTTCCATTATATTGATCTTGCCATCATTATAGAGGGATGTGTAGATGCTTAAATGGTTGTAGGGTTCTTTAAAACATTTTTGTATGCGCTGTCTGTGATTGTAAAAGTGGGCATAATCAATCAAGGTATTTATGTAACGTGTTTCTCCAAAGGAGAAAGTGTCAAAGTCGAACTCTGAATAGACCTGGCCATTGACCGTCTGCTTAACGGCATAGACACCATTCTTGTTCGCGGCAAGATCCAAACGGTCAAAACTGTTGATTCCAAATCCAATTGTGCCTATTGCACTGACCTTGTCGGCCAAAAAGGAACCGTCCGCTTGCTTCTTATAATTCAATTGAATTTTTTCAGCACTCTCGTTTACCAATGCTCCGTCGGACAGGGGATATGCGTAAAGCCCCAACAATGTTGGGTCTGTGGCGTCCCTTACATCATACCCATAGAGCAGTGGATTAGTGGGTTTTCCGTTCACACTATTGCGAATCTCAAAATGAAGATGGGGTCCTGCTGAGCCCCCTGTGTTGCCGGAGTACGCGATAATATCTCCTTTGGCCACCTTTAATTCTCCGTAATCCGGGAACATTTCAACTTCAAAAGACTGTTTTTGGTACTGTACTTTTTTTACGTACTCCTCTATTTCCGGATTAAATTTTTGAAGGTGTCCATACACAGAAGTATGTCCATTGGGGTGGGCTATGTACAATGCCTTACCGTAGCCCCAATGCGAAATTTTAATGCGTGTAACCGTACCATCTTCAATGGCATAAACCGGTAAGCCCTCCCTTTGTTGGGTTTTGAGGTCCATTCCAGAATGGAAGTGGTTGGAGCGCAGTTCTCCAAATGTCCCGGAGAGGATCAAAGGAATGTCCAAGGGGGAACGAAATGTGTTTTGAGGATATTTTTCTTGTGCAGTTATGTGCAGTACGGTCAAAAAGAGGATGAAAAAAAGTATTCGGTGCATAAAAAATCAATAATTCTTTACGAAAGTAACCAATGTTTTGTTTTAAGAAAAGATTTGGGACAATAGCTGTTGTGCTTTGGAAAACGCAGTAAGAATAAATGTAAAAAGTATTGCGAAGTTGTCCTAGGTTGGTTAACTTTGTGTTATACGTATTGTTGTTTGCATATATGAGCGAACTTGTTGAGATTGTGGATTCTTTGGAGAACAAGGTGAGCAAACTGCTGCACAAAATGGAGCTGTTGCACCAATTGAACACCAAGTTGAAACTTGAATTACAACACCTAGAAGGTGAAAACAAACTCAAAGATGACGCTCTAAACGAATGGGAGGAGAAGTATAACTCCCTGAAAATGGCAAATACAATGCTGGGTAGTAATACTAGTAAAACAGAAGCTAAGCTCAAGATAAATACATTGATTCGCGAACTTGATGTTTGTATAGCCAAGCTGGCGGATTGATTAGTTACGAAAATATGGACGAGAAGCTCAAAATAAAGCTTTCCATTGCCGATAGGGTATATCCTTTGACCATAGACCCCAAGCAAGAGGAAGGATTGCGAAAAGCAGCCAAGAATATTGAAAACCTCGCAAAAAAGTTTGAGCAGAATTATGCAGTTCGGGACAAGCAGGATGTTTTGGCCATGTGCGCCTTACAATTTGCTTCCAAAATTGAGCAGAGTGGAATAGATCGCTCGGAAAATGCAGAAGCGGCCATGCAACGGCTCAGAGCATTGGACGAACTGGTACATTCCAAACTGGGAGAATAAGTTCTTTTAAATAAAATAATGTTACTGCCCACATAGGTAATATTTTTTGACAAACTCAACACTATTATAATTCAAAAGGGTGAGTTTAGACTGTAAAAGCAGGCTCTACTTGTATAGAGATCCTTGATCAGTCTGTTAGCCCTAAACCTGTAATTTGGAGTTTGTACAAAACTTCAGCCGATGTGGGCTTTTTTTTTAACTAAACACAAACAAACATGGATAATATCATAGTAATTGTTGTCGCAGCTGTTGTAGGGCTGGCCATAGGCTTTTCAATTGCAAAGATGATGGAGAAAGGCAAGGCGTCCAAGACCATTGCCGGGGCAAAGAAGGAAGCTGCTGATATCATAAAAGAGGCAAATAAAGAAGGTGAAGGCATAAAAAAGGATAAGATTTTCCAAGCCAAGGAAAAGTTTTTGGAACTAAAGGCCGAACATGAGAAAGTCATAATCAATAAGGACAAGAAAATTGCCGAGGCCGAGAAGAGAACTAGAGATAAAGAGTCCCAAGTGAGCAGCGAGTTGGCCAAGAATAAAAAATTGAACGACCAACTTCAGGGAAAAATTCAAGAGGTATCCCATAAAAGTGAAATACTCGATAAAAAACAGGCAGAAGTAGAAAAGCTGCACAAAAGCCAAGTACAGCAGCTGGAAGTAATTTCCGGACTTTCAGCAGAAGACGCTAAAGCCCAGTTATTGGAGTCTTTAAAAGAAACTGCGAAGAGTGATGCCATGGCCTATCTGCAAAATACAATGGAGGAAGCCAAGCTTACCGCGCAACAAGAAGCGCGAAAGATTGTAGTGAATACCATTCAACGAATCGGTACCGAAGAGGCAGTTGAAAATTGCGTGTCCGTATTCAATTTGGAATCAGACGACGTAAAAGGACGCATTATCGGTAGGGAAGGACGAAATATACGTGCTTTGGAATCCGCTACTGGAGTTGAGATTATTGTAGATGATACCCCGGAAGCTATCATTTTATCCTGCTTCGATTCCGTGAGAAGGGAAGTGGCCCGTTTGTCCTTGCACAGATTGGTGACAGATGGACGAATTCACCCGGCACGTATTGAAGAAGTGGTTAAGAAGACCGAAAAACAAATCAATGAAGAGATTGCCGAGATAGGTAAGCGTACCGTAATCGATTTGGGGGTTCATGGCTTGCATCCAGAATTGATCAAAGCGGTTGGGCGTATGAAGTATAGATCTTCCTATGGTCAAAACTTGTTACAGCACTCCAGAGAAGTTGCCAAACTTTGTGGGGTAATGGCCGCCGAGCTTGGCCTTAATCCTAAATTGGCCAAAAGAGCAGGACTATTGCACGATATCGGCAAAGTACCAATGGCAGAAGTAGAGGTAGAGACCCCTCACGCTATTCTGGGGATGCAATGGGCCCAAAAATATGGTGAAAAAGAGGAGGTCTGCAATGCTATTGGAGCTCACCACGATGAAGTTGAAATGACTACTTTAATATCTCCTATTGTTCAAGTATGTGATGCTATCAGTGGTGCCAGACCAGGTGCTAGGAGACAGGTCTTGGACTCGTACATACAACGACTAAAAGATTTGGAGGACATCGCCTTTGGATTCCATGGGGTACAGAAAGCTTATGCAATCCAAGCCGGTAGGGAACTTCGTGTAATTGTTGAAAGTGAAAAAGTGAACGACGACAAAGCAGCGGAACTTTCTTTCGAAATTTCACAAAAAATACAAACTGATATGACGTATCCCGGACAGGTAAAGGTTACTGTTATCCGTGAGACCAGATCAGTGAACGTGGCTAAGTAGCAATAGCTGACAATTATCATACTTTTCGGGTTTGTATTGGGCTAACTTCATTAAGCAAATATTAAACAACTGGAAAGATGAAAATTAGTGTACCTGTTTCTCAAATAATGACCAAAAATTTAGTGACATTGAGCGCTAAAGATGATTTGGTAACTGCCGAACGACTTTTTAAAAAGCATAATATAAGACACATTCCCGTGGTGGATGGAGAAAACATAATGGGAATGTTAAGTCTTACGGACTTAATGCGCATTAGTTTTGCCGATGCCATAGATGAGCATGAGGAAGTAGTGGATACTATTGTTTACAATATGTTTACGATACCTCAAGTAATGGTAAGCAATTTGGTGAGCGTGGATTCCAATACGACCATTAAGGAAGTGGCACAGATATTGGCCAAAAGGGAGTTCCATGCATTGCCTGTAGTGGATAATGGTAAACTAAAGGGGATTGTTACAACTACCGATCTTATCCAGTACTTTTTAAAGAGTATGGATTGATAATGTTATGAATTTTTACAGATGGATTGAGTAAGCGGGATACGCTTACTCTTCCTCGTTGCTGTCAGTTTCCTCTTCCTCGGATTCTTTATTGAGTTTGTGCTCCAAAATGTTAAGATTTTTCATCTTTTCTTTCCAGGTCTGGAGTGCATCTTTTTGCTTGTTCAATTTTTGTACAACTTCTTTGACCAAGGGGTTGTCCTCGGAATCACCAGAGAAAAACTGAAGATTGTTCTCCAATTGTCGAATTTCTGATTTGACCTCGTCAATTTTACGTTTCACAAAAACGCGTTCGTTGCCAATGGCGTGGTTGTCTTCCGTTTTGGCAAGCTCCTGGACCTTATTGCCGTATTTGAGCAATTCGGATTCTTGCTTGCCAATGCCCAATTTCTTGAATAGGGCATCAATGATTTTATTGAACTTACTATTTATGTGCTTTTTGTTGTACGGAATGCGGCCGTACTGTTTCCATTCTGCCAAAAACGCCTTTAAATCTTCTACATCTTTCTTTTTGTCACCGCTTAACTGGAACTTTTTAAGGCGGTCCAAACATTCACTCTTCTTTTTAAAGTTCTCGTACTCCACATTGTGCTCCTCATTCTTTTCGGCGTGCAAACGATCAAAGTAATGGTTGCAGGCATCTTTGAATTCCTTCCAGATTTTATCGGAATATTTTCGGGGCACATGGCCTATTTTTTTCCAATCGCTCTGGATGCGCTTCATTTGGGGTGTAACCTCGGTCCAATCGTCGCTGTCTTTTAGAGAAACGGCCAACTCCAGTAGTTCCTTTTTCCTTTCTAGGTTTACTTGCTGTTCCTTTTTCTGGTTTTTGTAAAAAGCATTTTTGTTCCTATTGAATTTTCGAACGGTTTCCTTAAAATAGCTCCAAGTTTCCTCATTTACCTTTTGGGGGACCCTACCTGCCTTAAAAAAGGATTCTCTTAGGGCTTCCACTTCTTTTATCTGTTGTTGTATGCCTCGATGGTTATCCGCTACATTTTCTGCAATTTTGGTAATGGAAGCAATTATTTCGTGCTTCTTCTCCAAGTTTTTTTCATAGACTTTTTCCAGCTCTTGAAAGTGCTCTTGTCTGCGTTGGTGCATGGCCTTAGTGGCAGTGCTGAACTTTTCCCAGATTTCTTCTCTATGCTCTTTGGCTACGGGACCAATATCTTCTTTCCAGATTTTGTGGAGAGTTTGCAATTCCCTAAAAGCTTTGTTCAAATCCGGTTCGGCAACCAAAGCATCGGCGCGTTCCACCAGTTTTTGTTTTTCTTCGAGATTGTGCTTAAAGTCTAGGTCGCGCAGTTCACGGTTTAGGTGTAAAAAGTCATAAAAGATCTCCATGTGGTGGTGGTACGTACGCCAAACATCATTATAATTGGCACGTGGCACAGGGCCTGCATTTTTCCAACGGTTCTGCAGATCTTTGAAGTTATTATATGTGGTATTGATATCTTCCTCGATATCGATCAACCCTTTTAATTCCTCGATAATGTTCAATCTCTTGGTTAGATTGTCCTTGAGGGATTGATCTAGTTTTTTGTAGTATTGGTCTCGTTTTTCACGATAGTCGGAATAGACTTCGTTGAATTGTCTTTTGGCAACAGAATTGTATCGGAAATCTATTTCATTTCCACCCTTGGCAACAAATTCCTCTTTTTTTTCATCCAGAAACTCCTGAAACTTTTGGTCAAACTCATATTTAATGGAGCTGACATGCTTGTGGATGGCCTGTACTTTTTCGTTTTTTACCAAGCGCTGCAATTCACCGACCAAGTTTTCCATGGACATGGAATGGTAGTCCAACATAGGAATGGTGTGCCGCTTTTCGTTTTCGGCATCTTCGGCATCCTCCGCATTGGATTCGTCAATTTCATCTAGATGCTCGTTGGAATCGCCTTCTTCATTATTTTCTGAATCGCTTTTGGTTTCGGACACATTTTCGGTATCCGGTTGTTCTTTGGCTTCATTTTCGGATGTGACTTCCTCGGTCGCTTTTGGTTCGGCTTGTGTGCTTTCTTCCAATTGACCTTTTTTGTTCTCTGACGTTTCCTCTATTCCACCTTCAGCTTGCTGAAGTTTACCATCGTTTTCCTGCATTAGTAGCTTATTTACCTGTTGATTGATGAAAATTATAGCCAATTTAACAACTTAATTGTCTAATCCCAAAAGTATTGATTCTTCTTTTGGTGAATTTCAGGGATGTATGGATAGAAGTTATTTCTATATTGATGGATAATTTCTAGGCATTGTTCCAGATTTGCCATGCTTTTTCGGCTTGTTCTTCCAGCATTTTTAGGCCATTGCAAATAGTCGCACCTTGCGCCTCTCCCATAGAAAGGAAAGCTGTTTTTTCTGGATTGTAGATAAGATCGTACAGCAAATGCCCTGACCCAATAAATTGATAGGGAAGGTCTGGCTTGCCTTCGATATTGGGAAATGTGCCCAAAGGTGTGCAATTTATGATCAGGGTGTTTTCTTCTATGGTTTGTTTGTCCAGCTCGTTGTATGTGTATTGACCCTCGTTTTTATGTCGAGACACATAAGTACTTTTAATTCCCAGCTCGTTCAATACAAAGCGAACAGCTTTGGAAGCACCGCCCGTTCCCAAAATCAATGCATTTTTATGGTGCAGTTTAAGAAAAGGCTCCAGCGATTTTTGAAAGCCATAAGCGTCCGTATTGAAACCTTTTAGTCCGCTGGCAGTAAACTGGATGGTATTCACAGCTCCGATTTTTTCGGCTTTTTGGTCCAATTCATCCAAAAACGGGATAACATCTTGTTTATAGGGAATGGTAACGTTGAGCCCTTTAAGGTGGTCTTGGGCCAATACGTTTTTCAGCTCATCAATATGTTTAAGGTCAAAGTTTTCGTAACTGTGGTTCGAAAGCCCTAATTCCTTAAATTTCTGTGTAAAATAACTTTGTGAAAAAGAGTACGATATATTTTTACCTAGTAGCCCGAATCTTTTCATTCTTTTCTCTGTTTTTGCCATACCAATCCAAGAGCAATAATACCAAAATACCCAATATTATAAAAAGTACGGCCCACCAAGTTTCGGCAGCCCCTATTTGCGGTAAAAAGCGTTCGTAATTGAGCATTATCTTATCCCCATTGGAGTCCATTAATGGTGTGCCGGTTTCATCCAACTTAAAAATGGTTCTCTTCCACGGCCAAAGTACGCCCAGAGAGCCAGTTATAAAACCAAGTAACACCGCTGTTGTAGTGGCTTTAAAATGTTTTAGTACATAACTGAGCAAGTGGGAAAAGGTTACCAATCCCGTGACAGAGCCTAGCGTAAAAATTCCTAAAATTTTTAGGATTTTTATACGCTCCGAATCATTTACAAAGCTAAAATCCCCAGAAAAAATCTCTGAAAAAGTATCATAAAGCGCATTTACAGAGTCCACTAATAGCAACACGTAATTGCCTAGAAGTATCAAAATAAAAGAACCGGATAATCCGGGCAGTGTCATTCCGGAAACACTGATAATTCCACAAAAAAAGATAAAAATCAGATTGTTGTTCTCTTTTGCAGGGTTTAAGAAGCTGATGGACAACCCAATAGTCAGACCTATGGTTCCTGCAATAATGGTCCGCTTGTTCCATGGAGCAAAATCCTTTCCGATATGGTAAATGGAACCGATGACCATTCCAAAAAAAGTGGCCCAAACAAAGAGTTCGTTGTGGTCCAAAAAATAATCAAGGATTCTGGAAACGCTAAAATAACTGACCAACATTCCAAAGATCAACAGCCCTAGAAACTTAGCGTTGATATATTGGAAGAAACTTTTAAACCTTCCATTAAAGAAGAGTTTTAGTGCTTTGGAGTTTAGCTTTTGTAGGGAATAGATGAATTCTTCGTAAAAACCGGCAACAAAAGCAACAATACCTCCAGAAACTCCCGGAACTTTATTGGCAGCCCCCATACAGAGACCTTTTACGACCAAGAAAAAATTATCCAGAAATGTTCTAGGTTGATGCATGTGCCCAATCCGTTTTTACTTACTTTTTAGAAGCTGACCTTTCCAATATAAAAATAAGCGAAAAACCTAGCATGGCCAGAATAATGGCCAGCATTAATTTACTATCTCCTTCAAAAGCTCCGGGAAGTACGTTTATATCATCCACAACAATGATCTTATCTCCAAATGTTTTGGTCTCTATAACTTTTTTCCAGGGCCAGATTTTATTTAAGGAGCCCAAGATAAAACCCGTTAATAGGGCCAGGGTAATGTTTTTGTAGTGGTTGAACATCCATTTAAGTAAGCGGGCAAAGCTTAAAAGGCCAAAAATTGCACCAACACCAACGGTTAAGATAATTTTGATGTCCCTTTCGTGGACTGCGTCCAATATAGTCTTATAGGACCCTAAAAGAACTAGGATAAAGGCTCCCGA
>JAAEZN010000001.1:89397-96312 GCA_018222835.1 Algicola sp.
AGGTAAGATCATAGCGCAAATAGCTAAAGCTCCAGATAGAAACAGAAAAGGGAGACTGTCCACATTGTCGTTAACGGGCAGTTCTGTGATAAAATAGGCCAAGGCGGTGCCGGCGATAAAAACAAGAATTGAACCCAAGGTCCATCTAGTGATTTCTTTGGCCACCATAAAAATAGAGGCAACCACCAACCCAAAGAAAAAGGACCAAAGTAGGATGGGCTCGTTCTCCAAAAGCCAACTCAGGAATTTTGCAAGGGAGAGCACACTAATAAGAATTCCCAGAAAAAGGGAAGCGAGAAAGTTCCCGTTGATCTTGTTCCAGACCGCTTTTATCCCATCTTTCCGCAATAAGGAAATAAGGGAGAGGTTTATATTGTTTATGGAAGTAATAAGTTCTTCATAAATGCCAGAAATAAAGGCAATGGTTCCTCCGGAAACTCCCGGGACTACATCAGCGGCCCCCATGGCCATTCCTTTTAGCGTAATAAATACGTAGTCCAGTATACGACGTGCTTGCATGATTTTGGATAATATGCGGGCTACTTGGCTGTTTTCCTAATTTTTGAAACCAATGCTTTCACCCAATCTACTTCAATGAATTCTGGGAATTCTTTTTCAAATTGCCGCAATTTACCAATATCAATTTTCATAGCCTTGGATAATATGCTTTTTGCTTCGTCCAAGTCGTTATTTTTTAAATGTAGGCCAGCTAACTTATAGGTTAGTTCCGAGTTGTCCGGATAAAATTCCAAACCTTGGATCAATATTTGGATGGCCGAGTTGTAATCTCCTGTTTTATTGAGGACTTCTGCCCAATTTTTCCAGGTCAGTAACTCATAATTTCCCAGATCTACGGCTTGTTTGTAAGCAAAATCAGCTTCATCATAATTGTTCAGGGCAAAATAGATTTTAGCTGCTTTTTTCCAGTATTTTGGATTTTCGCCATCAATATTGATGGCTTTGTTTATGTAATGCAGCGCTTTTTCGTAGTTTTTCTGCCCAAAATGAAAGTCGGTGATGGCCAACCAGCCTTTGTCCAATAAGGGGTCTTCGTGAACCGTGTGATAGTAATAATATTTGGCCAAATCAAAATTGCCCAGTTTCTCGTGGCATTTTCCTAATCGTAAAAAGGCATAAGATGTAGGGTCTTCGATAGATATGGTTGATTCGTAATTTTCGATGGCCTCGTTGTATCTGCCCAATTTTTCCAACACTTTGCCTTTTTCAAAATAGGCGCCGATAAAGGAGTCGTCCGAAATAACGGCAAAGTCAAATGCGGTCAAGGCTTCCAAATACAGGTTTTTGGCCAAATACATTTTTCCTAGTTGATGCCAAGCTACTTCGCAATAGGGATTTCGGTCCAAATAATCGTTCAAATAATAGATGCAGCCATCAAAATCCTCCAAAAATTCAAAACAGTACACAACATTGTATAGGGACGAGTAATCTTGATCATCGATTTCAACACAACGCATAAAGCTTAGTTTTGCCTGCTCGTAATTATCCATAAAAAGATATTCCATTCCCAAAAGGGAGTGTATGTCGAAAGAGTGCTCCGTAATATGTAGTGCTTCCAATAGCAGGTTAACGGCTTCTTGGTGCTTATCTTGCTTGGACCGAATATTGGCCCGTTGTATGTAGATTTCCTCGTTGGCCACGTTAATGGTCTGGATTTCGTCCAAAAGGGTTTCGGCTGCCTCAAATTTGTCTTCAAAAGCCAAAACCTCTACTTGTAAAAGTTTAAGCTCCATGGAATTGGGGTGCTGCTCCAAACCAATTTGGATGGCCTTTTTACCCAAAGAGATTTTACCGTTGTTCAGATAATGGTGAATAATTTCCTCAAAGTCCTCCGCATCAAAGAAATAGACGTCATCCGTCTTGAGCATGGACTCAAACTTGTTTATGGATTTGTCTGGATATTCGTTAGATTCTAACGCCATAGGAACGTTTTTGGTTGAACTATGGACTTAAAATTAACCCTTTGCGGTTCTGTTTAAGTCCGATTTTGGGGTATGTTATCAACAAATTAGTTAACAGTATCGGGTTGGTAGCTATTTAAAATACTGATGATTTGGTCGCAACCTTCTTCAATTTCTTTCACGGAAATGGTAAGTGGGGGAGATATTCTCACCGCTTTTTGCTCAAACAAAAGCCAGAAAAGTATCAATCCTTTTTTAGCTGCTTCAAGGATCAGGTAATCGGCTATTTCCTTGTTTTTCATGATAGGGGCGAGCATAAGGCCTTTGCCACGAATTTCTTGTATTAAAGGGTGTTTTAGTAATTTTCGGAAAAGCTTTTCTTTTTCCAATGTTTGATGGATAAGGTCTGTTTCGGTAATTTCTTTTAAGGTGGCCAAGCTGGCGGCAGCAATTACCGGATTGCCTCCAAAAGTGGTAATATGCCCCAATTTTGGATTGTCTTTTAGATCGGCCATAAGTTCATTCGATGCTACAAAGGCACCAACGGGAAGACCCGATGCCATTCCTTTACCGATGACTAAGATGTCCGGTGAACAATTGTAATGCTCAAAAGCGAACAACTTGCCGGTTCGTCCAAACCCTGGTTGTATTTCGTCCAATATAAGTAATGCCCCAACCTCGTTACAGCGGGTTCTTACCTCCTCTAAATAGTCATTTTTGGGCACTATGAACCCAGCGCCTCCTTGAATGGTCTCCAATACCACTGCGGCAGTTTTTTCTGTGATTTTGCTTAGATCTTCTTCATTATTAAATTGAATAAACCTAATATCCGGAATCAAAGGTCGGAAAGGGCTCTTGCGTTCTTCCAGCCCCATTAGGCTCAAACTGCCCATCGTGTTACCGTGATAGGCTTTTTTTGCAGCTATAACTTGTGAGCGACCAGTGTGTCTGCGGGCCAATTTCAGGGCGCCTTCCATGGCTTCTGTACCCGAATTGACCAAATAGGTTGTATTTAGATTATCGGGAAGGAGGGAGGAGAGTAATTTGGAGAACTCCACTGCCGGTTGTTGCACATATTCCCCATAGACCATTACGTGCATGTACTGATCGGCTTGGGCTTTAACGGCATTGATCACTTTTGGATGACAATGCCCCAAACTGCAAGCTGATACCCCGGCCACAAAATCCAAGTGGGCATTGCCATTGGTGTCATAAATATAGCTCCCTTTGGCATGCGAAACTTCCAAGGCCAATGGGTGGGGGGTGGTTTGGGCTTGGTATGTAAAGAAATCTTTTTTCGACATTATGGGGTTTGCGCTTTCTTTTTCAGCGTGGGCTTTTTGGGTTTTACCGCTTTTGTATTAGGGGCGGTTATGGGGTCGTTCGAATTGTTCTGGCGTTCGTTTTCCTCTGCATCGATATCAATAGGGTTATCTATGCCCCGAATCTTTACCAATTCGATATTGTTGTCGTCCTCATCGAAAATCTCTTCCTTGGACATGATCCGTTCATCGCCACGCCAAACAAAACCTTTTAGTTTTCGGCTCTCTACGGGCAAATCGGTTTCCGGGAAAATATCTCCATCAGGATTCACAAAAAAGGTGATGTCCTCAATATCGTTATCGGCCATAAGTAGCCTAATTTTACTGCAAATGGTCTTGTCTATGCCGATGAGCTCTTCGTCGTCGTTGTACACATAATAAATAACCTCGGTATTTTGGACCAGGTCGATTATTTTGAGTTCGTTTTCTATAAACTTACCGTAGAGGTTTTTCCCTTTGGCTTGATTGTAACCTGTTCCACTTATAGTGTCCAGTGAAATAATGAAAGCGTTTTCTATCACTTTTAGGGAATCAAGCTTGTCGGTTTCCATGTCGGAGATCAAATGGATACTATCACCTGTGATCTGATTGTCCACATTCCATAAAATAGGGTTGGTAATTAATTCGGTGATGCCTGTTCGTTCGTCAAAATGTATGGAATCTGACTTGCCGCTCAAATCGGTTTTATAAAATTTAGCATTTCTGAAAGCCCTAATAATGCGTTCTTCCTCTTTTCCGGTTACCATTAAAGTGTCGCCGTGCATGTACAGGGAGTCTTTTTGCACTAGGCTGATGGAAACTGCTCTTTTGGTTGCAAAAACGGAATCCTTTGCCTTGTGGACTTCTGCATAGTGCGCTCTGATTACCCCATTATTGATGGTATCCGTGATCTTGATGTTGTTGGTGGCGGATGCGAACTCAGTAGCTTTGTCAAAATAGAGACTATCCCCCTCGATTATTTTATTGTCGTACTCGATTTGGGTGTTCTTTATGCCGTAGCCCTGCTCAATTGTGGTGTCGTAAAAACCACGCTCACAATAGATTTTATATTCCTCTCCTGTAATGGTGGATGGCCCGTACATATAGGCGTTTTTGGAGGTGGTGTAGTAGTCCAGTTGTTCCGAATCTATAATGTAATCAGGATTGTCTATATGTACCTTGCGCTGGAACTGGTATTTTTTGGGAGTCATAAAATACGTGCCGATTATGCTCGTGAGTACATTGGCCGAATCAACTACTTTTCCACCAGAATTGTAATAGGCTTGCTGTTTTTCCCTATCCAAATAAAGGGTATCTGTGGTCAATGTCATTTGGCCGTTGGTCAAATCAACCTTTTCCCAAGCTTTGGCCAATTTGGTATTGCCATCGTAATCCATTTTACCACTGTTCATTTCTATGGAATCCCCTTGTTGCAGGCGAATGTTTCCAATGGCTTTTAATCGATTCTCCTCAGCATAAAATATGGCAATATCGCACCAAAGGTCGGCACCTTGGTGTTCAAACTGTACTTGTCGCTCATCGTCTTTGCTAAAAATAGAGGCGCCTGGAAATTGGGCTTCGTCCTTGGTGAAATTGGCCCCGTAAACAATATTGATCTGTCTTCCTTCTTTAGGTTGACTTTGCTGGGCAAAAGCACCAAAAGTTAAAAGCGATAAAATGAAAAATAAAATACTTTTCAAATGCTGGAAATTTTGATCAAAAGTAGGATTTTTAGCTGAAGTGGCACAAATCGTTTAGAAAGCTTTGGCAATTCCATACCAATTCAATGTAACATTAAGCCCTTTTAGCTTGTGAATTTGTGTGAAGTAAGGTTCTGAGCGGTTACTTTATCTGTAATCAAATAAAAAGGAAGACATTTTTAATTTGAAATGTCCTAAAAAATAAAATCACCCAAGATTTCGGGAAATTAACGCTGAAATCTTTGGGTGATTTTATAGGCCTATAATTGCATGTTACCGTACTGGGAACATACTGGCCCTAAAGGCATGCTTTAACCGTTTGGTCTAGTTGTTCAAAAATGCGGAATACATCCAAACCAATTTTTCTTGCTCTCGGATGTAATCGCTCATCAATGCTCCGGTACCTTCGTCGTTAGAATCACCGGCCATCTCCAAAAGCTCTCTTTCCAAAGGCAGCAGAACTTCATAATTTTTTAAAATTTCTTGTATTGCATCGGTACCGTTGGATACATTTTTTGCACTTTTGATTTTGGATAGCTCCAAATAATCGGCATACGTGTGCATTGGAGTAAAGCCCAAGGTCAATATCCGCTCTGCAATTTCATCGATTTTTATCAGAGAATCGTTGTATAGCTCTTCAAATTTAAGATGTAGCTCAAAAAACTTGTCGCCCTTAATGTTCCAATGAAAGCCACGGGCGTTCATGTAGAAGATTTGGTAATTGGCCAAAAGTTCATTCAGTTTGTCGGCAAGCTCGCTAGATGCTTTTTTATCCAGTCCAATGTGATTGAGATTATGTGTCATATCTGTTATTTTTGATTTTAACCAAAATTAGTGGATATGATTTGTAACCACAGTGATATAAGTCACATAACGGTGACTTAAAAAAGGGATTGATAAATATTCCCGTTAAATCTTATCTATGAATGGTCTGCACTCTATCCGGGCCTACGGACACTATTTTTATAGGTACATTTAATTGAGCTTCCAAGAACGAAATATAGTCGTTCAAGTTTGTAGGGAGATCCTCAGCTTTGGATAGTTTGGTAAGGTCCTCTGACCATCCTTTCAATTCCGTGTACACAGGCGTTACATACTCTTCCTCTATATTGTAGGGTAGGTGTTGTATTTCTTTGCCTTTATAGGTGTAAGCTGTACAGACTTTAATAGTGTCGAAACCGCTCAGTACATCCGCTTTCATCATCATAAGTTCGGTTACCCCATTAATTTGAACGGCATATTTTAGGGCTACCAAGTCCAACCATCCACAGCGTCGTGGTCGGCCGGTAGTTGCTCCAAATTCGTTTCCAACTTTGGCCATTGTGGCACCATCTTCATCAAATAGCTCGGTAGGGAAGGGTCCACTACCTACCCGAGTGGTGTAGGCTTTAAATATTCCCAATACACGTTTTATATTATTTGGGGCGACACCTAATCCTGTACAAGCACCAGCAGCGGTTGTATTGGAGGATGTTACAAATGGGTATGTGCCAAAATCGATGTCCAAAAGGGAGCCTTGAGCGCCTTCGGCCAAAATCTTTTTGCCTTCGGCCTGAGCCTTAAAAATATACTCTTCACTATCGATAAAGGTCAATTTTTTCAGCGTTTCCACACCTTCATAAAATTCAGCCTCCAGCTCATCAAGATTGTACTGGATATCTACATTATAGAAACCGATCATGGCTTCGTGCTTGTCGGCAAGGGCACGGTATTTTGTTTTCCAATCATCAAATTCCAAATCGCCCACGCGCATTCCGTTACGTCCGGTCTTGTCCATATATGTTGGTCCGATACCTTTAAGGGTGGAGCCGATTTTGGCCTTTCCTTTGGAAGCTTCGGATGCGGCATCCAGCAAACGGTGTGTTGGAAGGATTAAGTGTGCCTTTCGGGAAATGAACAGTTTGGATTGAATATCTATATTGAACTTTTCAAGGTTATCGAGCTCTTTTTTAAAGATTACAGGATCTATTACCACCCCGTTCCCAACAATATTGA
>JAAEZN010000001.1:96322-105967 GCA_018222835.1 Algicola sp.
AAAACGTGCTTGATACCATCAAACTCCAATGTATGGCCTGCATTTGGCCCTCCTTGAAATCTGGCTATAATATCGTATTCCTTGGTAAGTACATCAACAATTTTTCCTTTTCCTTCGTCTCCCCATTGGAGTCCAAGCAATAAATCTACCATGTAATATGTGGGTTATTCGGTTAGGTTTTCTTCTTTGTTTCGAGTTCCGTAGAAATATAATGAGTGATTATTGATCTTAATGTCAAAAACCTCCTCAATTGTTTTTTTGATGGATTGGATACGTGGGTCACAGAACTCCACTACCTCTCCTGTATCGGTTAGGATAACATGATCGTGCTGACGATCAAAATAGGACTTTTCGTATTGTGCCTGATTTTTACCGAATTGGTGCTTACGAACCAGTTTGCTCTCCAATAAAAGTTCTATGGTGTTGTACAATGTGGCCCGGCTTACCCTATAGTTTTTTGTCTTCATTTTGATGTAAAGGGATTCTACGTCAAAATGGTCGTCGCTTTCATAAATTTCCTGTAAAATGGCATAGCGTTCAGGAGTTTTGCGGTGTCCTTTCTCCTCAAGGAACGAGGTGAACACATTTTTTACAATTTCCTGATTGTTGTTATTTCCCATGGCTTTCTGCATAGCTAATGCACAAAGGTACAGTTAAAAATTAAATTCTTGTTACTTTATCTATTCCTTCAACTTGCTTTAAACGGTTCATAAGGCGTTTAAGGATATTATTGTTTTTGACCACGAGCGTTATCTTTCCTTTAAAGGTGCCGCCGTCTGCATTAAAGTTGAGATTTCGCATATTTACATGCATATTTTCCGAGATGATCTTGGTTATATCCTGTACCAATCCCATATTATCTATACCTGTAATCTGGATATCTACCGAAAATTCTTCCTGGGATGAATCTATCCACTTGGCACTGATAATTCGATAGGCATAATTGGACTGGAGCGAAATTGAGTTCGGACAGTTCTTTTTATGCACTTTAATACCGTCGTTAACACTTACAAACCCAAAAACCTCATCGCCCGGAATGGGGTTGCAACATTGGGAAAGTTTATAGTTGAGCCTTTCTTCTTCCTTGCCAAATACTAGAAGATCGTATTTGGTCGTGATTTCATTTTTATCAACATCTTTAGGGGTAGGGGTTCTTCGAATTCTGTTCTTAAAGAAATTGATGAACGCATTGTGGTACGAAGATGAAAAGTCTTTAAGCTTTTCGTTGTCGATAACACCAATGCCCACACGATAAAAAAGATCCAAGCTTGTCTGCAACTTAAAGTAGGTGACCAACTTGTTGATGGTATCCTCGTTCAGGTTGATTTTTTGGGCCTTTAATTTTCGTCGTAATATTTCTTTCCCTTCTGCGGCGACTTCCTTTTTTTCTTCGCTGAGCGATGATTTAATCTTGGAACGTGCCCTTGCCGTTTGTGCATAATCCAACCAACTTTGGGTAGGTTTGGCACTTTCCGATGTAATGATCTCTACTTGATCTCCACTCCGAAGTTTTGTGCCGAGGGGCACAAGTTTACCATTGACTCGGGCTCCACGGGTTTTTAATCCGATTTCGGTATGTATGTTAAAGGCGAAGTCGAGGGCAGTGGCCCCTTTGGGCATCGATTTTAAATCACCCTTGGGCGTGAAAACAAAAATCTCCTTCGCGTAGAGGTTCAGTTTAAACTCCTCCACAAAGTCAACAGCATTACCATTGGCGCTCTCGAGGGCTTCTTGTAGTTTATTGAGCCATTCCTCTATTCCTTGTTCTTTCTGTTCGCCATGTTTGTACTTAAAGTGTGCGGCATAGCCCTTTTCGGCAATTTCGTGCATACGCTCACTTCTTATCTGAACCTCTACCCATTTGCCCTTTGGCCCCATAACCGTTATGTGCAGGGCTTCGTATCCCGTGGACTTAGGGGAGGTGATCCAATCCCTTAGCCGTATTGGGTTCGGGGTAAAGTGATCTGTAACTATGGAATAAATCTTCCATGCCAAGAATTTCTCGTTCTTACGGTCGGATTTATAAATAATTCGAATTGCAAACTTATCATAGACCTCATCAAAGGTGACATTTTGGGTCTTCATTTTTTTACGGATGGAGAATATGGACTTCATCCGACCTTTGATGTAGTAATTTAGGCCCTCTTTGTCCAGAGATGTTCGGATTACGTTGGCGAAATCCTCTATATAGGCCAGGCTTTCCTCTTCAGTATCCTCAATTTTGGCTTGAATATCGTGATAAACCTCTGGTTCCGTATATTTTAAGGATAAATCCTCAAGGTGTGTTTTAATATTGTAAAGCCCAATCCTATGGGCAAGGGGCGCGTAAATATAAAGTGTTTCGGATGCTATTTTTACTTGCTTGTGCTCGGGCATGGAGTCCATAGTGAGCATGTTATGGTAGCGATCCGCAATTTTGATAATGATTACCCGGACATCATCATGAAGGGTCAGCAGCATTTTTCTGAAATTTTCGGCTTGCTGACTTATATCCTTGTCCTTTTTTAGGTGGGCAATTTTGGTAAGGCCGTCCACAATACGGGCCACTGTCTCGCCGAACATACGTTCAATATCGTCCAACGTATATGAAGTATCCTCTACTACATCGTGGAGTAGGGCCGATGCAATGGAAACGGCATCTAGACCTATTTCCGAAGCAACGATCTTTGCAACGGCAATAGGGTGGAAAATATAAGCTTCACCGGATTTTCTCCGCTGATCTTTATGGGCATCAACGGCCACATCGAATGCAGAGCGAATCAATTTTTTGTCCTCGTCCGTCAATGTTTGGTAGCTTATACGAAGTAATTCTTTGTACTGCTTCGCAATCTCCTTATTTTCTTTTTCAATCGCAGCCTCTGTCATAGTATATTAAATTTACTACAATCTTAAATTCTAAACAACAAAATCTATGCCTTAAGGTTTCGGATACGTTCTATCAACGGTGGGTGTGAGTAATGAACAAAAACGTAGGCAGGATGAGGGGTTAAGTTACTCAAACTCTTTTTGGATAACTTTTTTAAGGATGAAACCAATGGCGGGGCGGCAAAGGTTGTCTTTGCAAAATTATCTGCTTGGAATTCGAATCTCCTCGATAAATAGTTCATGATCAAACCGGTTAATTCGGAAATGGGACTATACAGGAGAGCGAACCCGATCAAGGCGGCATGAAAACTTGGCGCGGAAACGCCAATGGCCAAGGACATTTTGGGATTGTTAATGAACAGTGATAGTATAAACAAGGTTAATCCGGTAGTCAAAAGCGATACGATTAGGTTGACAATAATGTGATTTCGTTTATAGTGCCCCACTTCGTGTGCGAGAACCGCGACAATTTCATCTTCGTTTAAATCATTTATCAAAGTGTCAAAAAGAGTGATGCGCTTTTCTTTTCCAAACCCTGAAAAATAGGCATTTGCTTTTGTAGAGCGTTTGGAACCATCAATCACAAATATGTTTTGGAGTTCAAACCCCACTTTTTGGGCATAATTCTCTATGGAACTCTTTAGGCTTCCATCTTCAAGAGGGGTTTGCTTGTTGAACATTGGTACGATCAATCGGCTATAAAATAGATTGATGAACAAAATAAAAACACCCACTGCCACCCATGTATAAATCCAAAAATTTGGACCTGTGGACTGATAGAACAACATAAATAAGGCCAGCATGCCACCCCCTAAAACCAAGGTGAGTACAACCTCCTTTATTTTGTCTGATAAAAAGGTGGACCTGGTTGTTTTGTTGAAGCCATATTTCTCCTCGATCACAAAAGTTCTGTAATACGAAAAAGGGAGGCCCAATAGAGTGCTTCCCAACATTATGATTCCGAAAAAAATCATTGCCATGGGGATGGTGTCCTCGGTAAAGGAACGGGTCAATCGATCTACCCATTCAAAACCTCCAAGAGTAAGGAAACATATTGTGAGAACTAGTGAAAAACCATCCGAAATAACCCCGAATTTATAATTGGTGCGCTTGTACTGTTGGGATTTTCTATATTCGGTTTCATCAAAGACATCGGCAAGTTCTGGCGGTAGATCAGATTTGAAGCGTTTAGCATTCAGGTATTCCAGAAACTGGTGTACCATATATTGAATTGCGAGAATCGCAAGGATTACATAAAAGAGAGTATTTTTTTCCATAGCTTAAAATCCGCGCTGGCGCTTCGCTTCAAATATAAGTATTGCAGCGGATACCGAAACATTCATGGAGTCTATTTCCCCTTGCATCGGTATAATTATGTTTTGGTCGGAATTTTGGAGCCATGTTTCCGTTAATCCAGTGGCCTCCGTACCCATCACCAAGGCAGAGGCAACGGTAAAATCACAATCCACATAATTTTTAGAAGCGGTTAGGGCAGCACAGTAAATTTTGATTTGGTTAGTTTGTAAAAAAGCAATGATCTCGTCCGTTGATCCCATGCCAATTTGATTGGTAAAAAGGCAACCAACACTGGATCGGATAATATTTGGACTGTATAGGTCAGATTTGGGGTTTGCTATTAAAACGGCATCTACGGCAGCGGCATCTGCCGTGCGTAAAAGAGCGCCTATGTTTCCTGGTTTTTCTGGGGCTTCTGCCACGAGAACCAAAGGTGTTTTGTTTGTGAAGGTGATGTTCTGCAAAGCATGGTCTTTGGTTTCCATAAGACAGAGAACACCTTCCGTAGTACCACGGTGCGCTATTTTACCGTAAACACTTTCGGAAACCTGTATAATTTCCGTATTGGGGCTTTCTGTGAAATTATCGATGGAAGAAGGTCCCATAATGTCCGAACAAAAAAGGAGGGTGTGTATGGTATAGCCTCCTTTTAGAGCTAGCTCTATTTCCCGTTGTCCTTCTACAATAAAAAGCCCGTTCTTTCTTCGTTCACGGGATTTTTCTTTGAGTAACAGGATTTTTTTTACCAAAGGATTTTGGGCACTACTTATAAATTTACCTTCCATAGATTGGTAAAAATAGAGATTCTTGTAATTATAAAAAGGGGTTTTCGACCAACAGATAAAATATAAACCATGAACAAATTAACCATTCTATTGCTTTTTTTAGGTCTATCTGCCTGTAAACAAAACCCCAAAACCAATAAAATTGAAGCACCGGCACAGCAACAAGTTTCCGAGCCCGAAGCTAAATATCCAAATGCCTTGGCAAAGGTTTTTGACGCCCATGGTGGCTTAAAACAATGGAAAGCGCAGCGAACATTGTCCTTTGTGCTTCCAAAACCAGAGTTGCCAGAAACACATACGGTCGATTTATGGACCAGAATGGACAGAATCGACACTGATTCCTTTGCCATGGGTTTTGATGGTAAGCAGGCTTGGTTGTTGGATATAGATGAAAACTACAAGGGTGATGTGGGCTTTTACCATAATTTAATGTTTTATTTCTATGCCATGCCTTTTGTTCTGGCGGATGATGGTATTATGTATTCGGAGACCGAGGATTTGAAATACGAAGGCAAAAGTTATCCGGGTATAAAAATTGCATATAGGTCTGGGGTTGGAGCCTCATCTAAAGATGAGTATTTTATCCATTTTGATGCAGATACCCATAAAATGGC
This sequence comes from Algicola sp., assembly GCA_018222835.1. GTDB lineage: Bacteria > Bacteroidota > Bacteroidia > Flavobacteriales > Flavobacteriaceae > Flagellimonas. The sequence continues at coordinate 101,883 of JAAEZN010000001.1, forward strand.
ATGGTTGGGCTATACGGTGACCTATCGTTCCGGGGAGAGCTCCGATAATGTGAGGTGGATAAATTATAAGGATTGGCAATCGGTAAACGGGTTGCAGTTGCCCAAAGCCATTACTTGGCACAAAATTGAAGGAAAAAATATTTTGGAACCCGTTAGTACGGTAAGTTTTGAAGAGGTTGGGTTGAGCGAGAATTCTAAGCCCGCTATATTTTACTCCAAACCGAAAGCAGGTCAATATGTTGATATAAAAATGAATTAAAAAAAGGCGCTCATCTGAGCGCCTTTTTTATTGGTTTATTGTCCTGTTTTTTCTCTTTCGTATTTATCCATATATCTTTTCCACAATTCGGTCTGGTGAGTTTCCAACGAAACGTCCCTGCCATCTATATAGGCTTTGGAAAGTTGATTGGTGCGCATGTCCAAAGCATCACCTTCAGAAATGAACAAGGTGGCACTTTTACCTTCTTCAAGTGTTCCATACCTATCATCAATCCCCAATATTTTGGCTGTGTTACCGGTAATCAATTGTAGTGCAGTTTCCTTATCCAACCCTTGTGCCACTGTCTGGCCTGCATAAAATGCAAGGTTTCTGGTTTGGAAGTTAGCAGCGTTCTCATTTTGTAGTCCCACAAGAAGGCCTGCATCTAGCAATAGCTTTGGTAATTTGTAGGTAATGTCGTAGTCATCATCATCAAAACTGGGTAAGGAATGGGTGCTACCTACCAGTACGGGAACATTGTGTGTTTTTAACAGGTCAACAATTTTGTTGGCACGGTATCCACCAATTATCACCACATTTTTAACGCCCATATCTTTTGCCATCGTTACGGCATCGGTAATTTCTTTTTCGCCGTCGGCATGGATGTACAAACGCTGGGACCCATCAAAAAGGCCTTGCATGGCGGCAAATGGTAAGTTTTTCTCTTTTCCTCCAGCTTTTCCGTAAGCAATGGAGTTAAGAAAAAACATTTTGATGTCCTCCATTTCCTTGCTATAGTCTTTGTTGGGGATAAAACCTCTTTCTTCTCCCATCCACCAACGGCCTCTTCTAAAAAAGTTTGGCCAGTTCATGTGGATGCCATCGTCGGTTTTAATAGAGGCATCTTCCCAGTTCCAAGCATCGAATTGAACAATACTTGACGTTCCGGAGATAGTTCCTCCTTGCGGTGTAACTTGTCCGATCAATACACCGTTCGGACGCATGCTTTCCACAACTTGGGATTCTGCATTGTAAGCGATCAAACTGCGTATATGTGGGATCATTTCACCAATTTCATCTTGATCATCACTAGCTCTAACGGCATCTACCTCTACAAGTCCAAGTGATTTGGATGGGGCGATAAACCCTGGGTAAACATGCTTGCCTTGGGCATTGATCATGGTGCCTATCGTTGGGGCCATTAGATTGGCACCGATAGCTGAGATTATTCCGTCCTTAAAAATGATAGTGCAGTTTTCAATAACCTCTCCGTTGCCAATGTGGGCTGTAGCGCCAATTATGGCTACTTGCTCGGATTGAGGTGGGGCAGGGGTTTGCTGCGCGTTTATCGAAACCCCAAAAACAATTGCTATGATTAAAAATATTTTTTTCATGGTTTACTTTTTATAGGGTGTCACAGTGAAACTCTCTTTTCTTGCTCTGAACCGGAGTACGTGTTTTTCCTCCATTTTTCTTTTCGTTCAGCATCATTCCAATCAATTGGTTACGCTCCTTTTTGATGGATTCCCTCATTTGCTTGTCCTTTTCAATATCAAAATAGACTTTACCTTGGATCAAGGTTTTTTCTGCTTTGGCATAAACGGACAGTGGGTGGTCGCTCCACAGTACAACATCGGCTTCCTTGCCTTCGGCAATGCTTCCTACTCGATCGTCCAGATGAAGCAGTTTCGCAGGGTTCAAGGTTACCGTTTTCCAGGCTTCAAGTTCAGATAGGCCACCATATTTTACCGCTTTTCCGGCTTCTTGGTTCAGTCTTCTGGACATTTCGGCGTCATCACTGTTTATGGCCACGGTAACACCTTGGCTCATCATTATGGCCGCATTATAGGGTATGGCGTCTTTTACCTCATATTTGTATGCCCACCAGTCGCTGAATGTTCCACCGCCAGCACCATGCTCGGCCATTTTGTCCGCTACTTTGTAACCTTCTAAAATATGGGTGAAGGTGTTTACACGGAAACCGAACTTTTCGGCAACTTTCATCATCATATTGATTTCGCTCTGAACATAAGAGTGACAAGAAATGAATCGTTCCCCGTTCAGGATTTCTGCTAAAGTCTCCATTTCCTCATCGTAACGATAGGGCTGACCACTTTTTTTCTTATCATCATATTCTTTGGCCCGCTGGAAATAATCTGTGTACACTTGTTCAACACCCATTCTGGTTTGAGGAAAACGTGAGTAACTGCCCCAGTTGGACTGTTTTACGTTTTCTCCCAAGGCAAATTTGATGAACTTGGGTGAGTTTTCGAACACCATGTTGTCGGCGTTTTCTCCCCATTTTAATCGTATAATGGCTGATTGTCCACCAATGGGGTTGGCGGAACCGTGCAGTAATTGAGCGGTAGTCACTCCTCCCGCTAAATCACGGTAGATAGCAACATCTTTAGCATCGACCACATCTTCCATTCGAACTTCGGCAGAAGAATTTTGCCCCCCTTCGTTTATCGCCAATGCAGCAATATGGGTGTGCTCGTCGATAATACCGGCTGTTAGGTGCTTGCCCGTGGCATCTACCACCGTAGCTCCTCCGGCACGAAGCCCTTTGCCTACTTTATCTATTTTGCCGTTTTTTACCAGTACATCTGTGTTTTCCAAAATTTCCTCACCGGTCCAAACCGTTGCGTTTTGGAACAGGATGTTCTCTCGTTTTGGCCTTTCTTTGTAGCCGTAGCCCACATTTGGAGATGTCATGGCTATTAACTGTGGCTTATTTGCAGCCTCATCTTCCTTGGATTTTTCCTCAAAGGACGCAGTCTTGGTCATTGTGGCAGATGTTTCGTTCCCGTTGGGAAGAACAGCATTCCCTTTTATAGTTTGGGTATTTGGAAGAATGTGGGCTACCATTCGGAACGAACCGATATTGTCCTCACTAAAGGAAATGTTCAGCCAATCCGAGGAAAAATCAATTTTGGAATCTAAGGTTTCCTCACCTTTTTTGATTTCCAAAGACGGTTTGCTCGCTGTACCTATGATAGAGGCAGCATAGGTGCTCCCATTAACGGTCAAATTGTAATCCCCACGAATATCAATGATTTCCATACTTTCAATTACGTTTTTAGATCCTTGGACCCAGTTTTCGTAAAGGGTGGTTCCTTTGTCGAAAATGTCTCCGGAGGTAATCAAGAAATTGGCTTGGCTTCCAGTTTGCAATGAACCAATCTCACCGGATTTGCCTAAAATCTGGGCGGGAACTGTGGTCAATGCTTCTAGCGCTTTGGTCTTGGGAAGACCGTATGTGATGGCCTTCATTATTTTTCCCTTTAATTCTTTAGGTGATTTAAGACCATGTAAGGTGATGGAAAATTCTACACCATTATCGGCCAAAACCTTTGGGTTGGAAGGGGCCAAGTTCCAATGTCTCATATCTTTTAGGGCAATATATTTGGCTTCGAATGGGTTGGAAACATCAAAAGCATCCGGAAAATCCAAAGGAAGGATCAATTTGGCGTTTGTTGCTTTGATTTCATTAATGTATTCATATTCGTCACCTCCACCCAAAATGGTGTACTGAATTCCGAAAAGGTCCCCGATTTTATCGGCTCTCAATACGTTGCCGTTATTTCCGGCGGCATAAATTTGGGTCATGCCCTTGTTCGCGATCAGTGCTTCCAAGGAACGGTCCTTGGTATCTACGTTGCCTTTGCTGTACCAATCCATATCGTAATACAACTGGCGCATCAATGCCATGGCTCCCATTAAGGAACCCGGATAAGACTGTCTTGAGGCCTGACTTTTCTCAAAAGAAAAGTACTGGGCCGACCTATCCGAAAGAATACGTTGCGCTTCCGAGGCCTCGTCATTTAACGCAACCAATAGGCCTGAACCTCTTGCTATACCATCTTCTATGTGGGTGTTGATGGTT
>JAAEZN010000156.1 GCA_018222835.1 Algicola sp.
GTGTTTACCACTAGAAAACAATGCTCTAGCATAGTCATTTATCACGTCGCCATCTCGTGTAGTGTTGTTAACAAAGGAAGGAAGCGTGGCATAATTCGGGTCCGTTTGCAATTCGGCAATTCCCCGGTCCGTCCAAAGTACACTGGTTTCCAAACGAACAGATTCATCCCTGTCCAACATAAATTTGATGAACTTCATACTGGGTTCATAAAAACCCCATCCGTCTGAGGCATTTTCTCTTGCAGGTGTCCATCCCTGTGGACCAAACGGAGCATACAAATGGTAAAAGACATCACCTGTACTGGAGCCATAGTCAGAAAATTGTAGTTCGAACAAGCTCTCATTGCTTAGCTCTCCCGGTTTTTTAAACAGATTGTAAAAGTCTGGATACAACGAGAATTTATTGGAATTGATGATTGCTGCGCAGGCATCTGCCATTCCCTGATAATCCTCTATTTCCATGTGAGCCATCGCTTTTAAGGCATAGGCGGTATATCTGGTTACCCCACCTGGTATATCCGTTCTTTCGTTTGGCCTAAGATTGGGCAACAATGGTATGGCTTCATCCATTTGATCGGAGATATATTGCATTATCTCCTGCTTGGTGGCCGGCCCGTTAGCAATCTCAGCATCAGGTTGGGTGGATTCAATAATGAACACATCGCTCCACACTCTTGCCAAGTTAAAATGTAACCAAGCTCTCATCACCTTGATTTCAGCAATGTATTGGTCCGCTGTTGCCTTTCCACTTTCATCTGCGAAATCCTTGAAATTTTCTATCAATTCAATCTCTGTATTCAACTGAACAATATCCCCGTAATGTACGTTCCACAAGGAGTTGTACATCCAGTATCCTTGGGCGTACACATAATTATCGGTGTCGGCGAAAGGCTGTTGATCACCAAGTCCTCCCGCATTCACATCATCACCTCGAACAGAAAGCAATAATGGCTCTTCCCACCCCCTTGTGGCAATTACGTAGTAGGAACCGATCAACGCTTGAACCATATCCTCGGTTGCCGAGTAATCCAAATCATCAGCATTGAGCTGTCCTTCGATATCTTCAAACTTGTCTGAGCATGATTGGATAGCCAGTATCGCAATCAGGACAAATACTATTCGATATAATAGGTTACTATTCTTCATCTCAATTTTCTTTTTATAGTTTAACATTGACCCCTATGGTGTAAATCGATGGAACAGGATATGTCTGACGATCCACTCCATCAGAAACTTCTGGATTAAATCCATTGTAGCTGAAAACGGTCAAAGGTCTTTCTGCGGTCAATGTGAATTTAAAATCAGGCATATTGCCCTTGAGTTTGTCACCGCGAAGGGTGTAAGCCAGCTGAATGTTCTGAATTCTGAAGAAGTCTCCATCTTCTACCCAAAAATTACTCAATCTTTGGTTCCAGCTATCTCGTAGTCCTTCCGATGAAGGATACGTATTGCTCGTACCTTCTCCATGCCAACGGTTCTTGGCCAGATCGGCATCCATATTGGTATCGTTGGTAAAAATGACCTCACCTCGTTTTCTATTTAAGATTTTGTTGCCCGTTTGTCCATAAAAGTTCATGGAAAAACCGAAGTCTTTATAATTCAATCCAATGTTACCACCATAAGTGAACTTGGGAAGGAAAGACCCCAACACCATTCTATCTTGGTCTGTGATAGCTCCATCGCCATCTTTATCGTTAAATATGAAATAACCAGGTTGAATATTTTGTCCTTCCTCAATGGCGCTTTGTGCTACAGGATCAGCATCAATCTGTGCCTGATTTTGATAAATACCTGTAGTTTCATATCCATAAAATGCATAGAGTGGCTCTCCTACCATGGTTCGCTGTCTAAATTCTGCGGAACCTGAATCAATATAGCCACTTTCATCCTCAATTTTTATAGCCTCATTTTTTACTGTGGTAAAGTTGGCTCCCACTGTATAGGTAAAGTCCGGAGAGATTTCATCACTCCAATTTAAAGCCACCTCTACACCTGAGTTACGTATTACCCCGGAGTTTCTCGACACTGTTTGGTTCGCGATTGGGATATACACGGGCATAATCGCATCTTCTGTATCCCTTATGTAGTAATCCGCCTCCAAAGACAAACGATTGTTGAAAGTGTTCATATTGAAACCGAAATCCAACTCTTCCACGACCTCCCAAGTTAGGTCGGTAAAGGTACTTGTAGCAGTAATCCCTGTATTTGGAGCATCCCCTATGTCCACTGTTTGATTGGATATGGTATTTGCCCCTGCACTTGCAGGCACGTTATCGTTACCCAAACGTCCCCATGCGGCCCTCAACTTTAAGAAATCGAAGAAGCTAACGTTCTCCATAAATGGCTCTTGGGAAATTACCCAACCTGCACCTACGGATGGGAAGTAACCCCATTGTTCTTTGGTAAACTTGGAAGACCTATCTGCCCTAAAAGTTCCATAAAGCAAATAACGGTTTTTAAAGTTATAGGAGACCCTTCCAAAATAAGATTGACCATAAATTCTTCGATTGTTTTCCTCCACATTGTTGTTAAAGGACAACGGGTCGGCAAAGTTCAAATACCAAGAGGTTTCATAATTGATACCTGCTATGTCGCTACCTGTTGCACGGAACTGGTTGGAAGCTTCATCCCTAAAAGATGTACCTGCCATTATAGTTACATTATGAGTCTCGGCATAGGTATCCGTATATGTTAAAACATTATCCCAGATTTGGTTATAGTAGTTGTTCTGACGCCTATTAATGGAAGATATACGCTGATCTCCAAAACCCATATTGTAAGGGAGATTTACGTAGCGCTCCTCCAATGCTGAAAAGTCAATATTATAGGT
>JAAEZN010000157.1 GCA_018222835.1 Algicola sp.
CTTTATAATAGTCAAAACTTTCACAATTAGGGTCTTCTGTTGCATCCTCCTCATTAATGGGAATCAGCGTTTCCTCCTCGGGGTAGTCGGCACTCTTACATGTATATTATTGTTAGCACTTTGTAGCAATCAGTGAACTAAATTTTCTATGACATAGTATTGCCTCTTTCAAGAAATCCAATCACTTAAAACATAATTGGCCTTCCATTTTTCATCAATCTTTTTGAAAACTACCAAATCTCCACCTCCTGTGCTTTCTACATACATTAAAGCATATTCCCCATCATTTGATAAAATGGGCACAGAGAGAGTCAAAGTATTAAAATCATTTTTTTTAGAGATTGTAGTGTTATCGAGCATCCCTTTTTTAAAATTTATTTTCTCAACTGATTGAGCTTTTCGTTTAAGCCCTATCATCTCCTCTTTGTCAAAAATATTCTCAAATTTTACTCCAAACTTTTTTTCAATGATATCATGGGAACTATTCAATTCACTGTAATTGATTAAATCAACTAATGTTGAACCGCTGGAAGGTTTGACCAAAGATTTGAAAAACAATTTTTTCTCCTTTCTGTTTTCAAAATATGCTTTTATTACTTCGGATTGCTCCAATGTTATATTTTGAATACCGTAGGTGCTTTTACAGTTCAAGCTAAAGAGAACTGCAACGGCACAGATTAAATATTTTATTCCTTTCATATTTTTTAGAAGATAGCAATACTAAGCCTATAGGGCTCATGCTTGATATAGACAACTGAAATAGTGAACCTCACTTTTGTTTTGCACAAGATTTTTTTTGTCCACTACATCCTATGTTAAAAAGTAGTATAATGATTGCCGCTAAAATTAAATTCTTCATCATTTAATTACATTTAGTTCCTTTTGCATTGTTTGTGGCATTGCTTGCTGCGGAGCCTACTGCAATATTTGCATTGATAATCGCTGTTCGTTGTTGAAGTGATAATTGGGCAAAAGTATCGGATGCCAGCATACCACCTGACCAAGCTAATTTGTTATTGTAATCAATGCTTTGTTGTTTGTTGTCCCAAGCTAAGAGTCTGTCTTAAAAAATTTATTTAAATGAAAAAGAAGGATTGATTGGTATTGTTAATCCCAGATTATTTCTGAACTGTCTTTCAAGTACAATTTGACGACGAGAGAGTCATTTTTATCAATCTTTAACCCGGTTATTACTGAAGGTTCTTTGGATATAAAGTACCCTTTGATATTATATTTTCCTGGGTCAATTTTCAAGATATGATGAAAATTTTTGTAATCCGGATCAATATAAATACCATTTACATTTATAAATCCGGGCAAGGGGTCAGTCTTACTATAAAAGTCAAATAATTGTACATTTAAATAGGTTCCATTACTAGTAGAGTGTTTGGTAGTTTTATGGTACTCTTTATTATAAATAGTCTTACAGCTGTTAAAGCACTGAAATACAATAAGTAATCCAATATAAATGAATTGTTTATAATGATGTCTAATCACACTCTTGACCTTTTACATTGACTGAATTTATAGCTTCATTTTGTATAGTTTCCTGAATTTCATTTTTATTTAATTGAACCTGATAGACTGATGAACTTTCCAACTCCGCCAAACAAAGTTTCTTATAGTATTCCATACTCTGTTGTTTGTTGTCCCAGACAGATAGTAAATGTTTGATGGCTTGAATGGTTGATCTGCCTGAGTGTCGTAGAGGCCAACACCTTGATTTGGCCTTCAATCACTGAATTGAACACAACTTAACTGATCCAAAGGTGGAAATAAAAAATATCTTTCCAAACACCTTTCTCCAATCTGAACATTGTTATTCCACCAGTTGCATTTTCAGGGCCCTCAGTGACTTCTACATACATCAATGCGTATTTAGTGCCATTATTGGTGAAAATATATGGAAAAGAAATACTGTTTTTTGCTTTCTGTTTAAGTTCTATATTTCCATTGAGTTTCTTCTTATCCAACTTAACGGTGCCCTGTCCAACAAACTTCTTGATGACACCCGAAAATTCATCACTATTGAACATGGATGGAAAATCTATCCTTGGTCTGTCCATGTTGCCTAGGTCGTTATTTGCGTCTTGCCAAGCAGATATGTCATCAAGCCCTTTACTATACGAACTTATATCTATTGTTCTTTTTGCCAATGATTTTTGACCATTAGAACCGTAATATGAATTTATTACTTCATAAGCCTCGTTTGAGGGATTGATTTTCATGGTATTGCATGACATTGTCATAAAAAAGACAAGGACGATTATAAAAAGGTATTTTGCTTTAGTGATCATTTTATGGACATTTTTCTCCTTTTGCATTATTGTTGGCAGTTTGTTCGTTGTTTATTGCATTTTGAATTTCTGTTTTATTGGGCTGTGCCTGATATGCAGATGAAGTTTCCAGTCCAGCCCACGCCAATTTTTCATAATAATTTTGGGATTGTCTCCCATTGTCCCAAACTGAAAGGGATTTTGCCATCCCTTGAACGTATTGCCCTATAAACTCATGCTCTGTGAGATTGATTTTCACCCCTGAACTTAAAGTTTGTTGCGCTCCTAAGTTATTATAGTACTCCCTAATCTTGGTACTAAGATCCGAATTCGGATTAACATTCAATGTATACCCCAAAAACGCATGTACACTCTCATGTATAACAGTTCTAGCAATTGCCAATTGGGTCGCATTCCCGACATAGTCATCATCTAAGTTGATAGTCCATTCAGATTTTCCGATTGTTTTTTGTGTAAAAGCATTTCTCGGTTGTCCATTGCTATAACCTGCCTCCTCAA
>JAAEZN010000056.1 GCA_018222835.1 Algicola sp.
AAGCCCATGCATCTGCAACCTATTTGGCCATGGCCTCTTGGTGCGAGCAAAATGGCTTTTTTACCAGTGCCAAGTTTTTCTTTAAACAAGCCGAAGAGGAACGTGAGCACATGATGAAAATTTTCAACTTTTTGGTGGATACCGGAGGTAACCCAATTTCACCGGAAGTAACCAACATCAATCACGATTACTCTTCCATTGTTGACGTATTTGAATCTACTTTGGAGCACGAGGTAAAAGTGACCAAATCCATTCACAATATTGTTAAAAAAGCTCGAGAATCAGGTGACATTGCCACCGAACGCTTCTTGGACTGGTTTGTAATGGAACAGGTGGAAGAGGAAAATACAGTGAGGGACATTTTGGATATGATCGAGGTTACCGGCACCGAAGGTGTAGGACTCCAGATGATCGACAATCAAGTTGCCAATTGGATTGAATAAACATATCATCCACTACTATAAAAACTAAAGGGGCCTAAATGGCCCCTTTTCTATATAAGAATAAAATAATTCTTAATCCCTACTTCCAAACACTTGTACCGCCCAATACAATAAAGAGGCCAAGGCGCCCAATGCCGCTACTAAATACGTTCTAGCGGCCCATTTTAGCGCATCCTCCGCTCCGGAATACTCCTCTTGGGTCACCATGTTCTTTTGTTTTAACCATACCAAAGCCCTTTTACTGGCATCGTACTCCACAGGCAAGGTTATAAAACTGAACAGAGTAGCAAACCCCATCATAATCAATCCAGCAACGGCAACATAAAACCCTAATCCACCTGCAACCCCTGTTGCTGCCATTAACATGATACCACCGAACACCACCCATGTGGACATCCCAGAAGTAACACTTACAATCGGCACCAATTTGGAACGCATGGTCAACCATTCGTACGCTTGCGCATGTTGCACTGCGTGTCCGCATTCGTGTGCCGCCACCGCAGCTGCCGAAGCATTGCGCTGGTTATAAACACCTTCACTCAAATTCACGGTTTTGTTGGTCGGATTATAATGATCGGTCAACATTCCAGGCGTAGAAATCACCTTTACATCTCTAATACCATGGTCATCCAACATTTTTTGGGCAATTTCAGCACCACTCATCCCATTTCGCAAATGGACTTTTGAATATTGCTTGAACTTACTTTTTAATCGACTGCTCACCAACCAACTAATCAAAGCAATCCCTCCGATCAATATATAATATGTCATCATAATTTTATCGTTTTAGATAGATATAAATATACCACATAAATGCAAAAACCCCGCCAAATTATGGCAGGGCAATTTTACTGTCAAAATGTTAGTTTATTAGGCTGCTTCGGGTTCCAGATGGAACGTTTCAGCAATTTCCTTATACACAATTTCCCCTTTCACAATATTTAATCCCTTCTCTAGCGATTTATCCAAGTTACATGCGCTCTTCCATCCATTATTGGCCAATTGTAGCACATATGGCAATGTTACGTTCGTTAAAGCAACAGTAGATGTATAAGGCACCGCCCCTGGCATGTTGGCTACACAATAATGGACCACATCATCAATAATATAAACAGGGTCCTCATGGGTTGTTGGCTTAGTCGTTTCCACGCACCCCCCTTGATCTACAGCGACATCGACAATCACAGTTCCCGGGTGCATATCTTTGAGCATATCCCTAGTGATCAAGTTTGGTGCCTTAGCTCCTTTTAAAAGTACCCCCCCAATAATAAGGTCGTGTGTTTTAATATACTTTCTGATGTTGAACTCGTTGGAAAATCCGGTCACTACATGACTTGGCATAATGTCGTTCACATACCTAAGACGTTTCATGTTCACATCCAAAATAGTGACTTGAGCACCTAGACCCGCTGCCATTTTAGCAGCCTGAATCCCTACCGTACCCGCTCCGAGCACCAAAACCCTGCCCGGTGACACCCCTGGAACACCTCCCAAGAGAACCCCTTTGCCCTTAACGGGTTTCTCCAGATATTTTGCCCCTTGCTGAATCGCCATTCTTCCTGCGACTTCCGACATAGGCGTAAGTAAAGGCAATGTTCCATCCTCGTCTTCTACAGTTTCGTATGCTATACAGATAGCCTTACTCTTTATCATAGCCTTGGTCAATGCCTCACTGGAAGCAAAATGAAAATACGTAAACACAATTTGTCCTTCCTGTATCAAATTATATTCCTCCGCAATAGGTTCCTTGACCTTTACGATCATATCGCTCATGGCATACACCTGGCCAATGGTATCCAAAATAGTGCCCCCTGCCTTTTGATAATCATGATTAAAAAAACCACTTCCCTCACCTGCTCCTGATTGTACATAAACAGTGTGGTTGTTCTTTACCAATTCAAATACTCCGGCTGGCGTCATACCGACCCTGCTCTCATTGTTTTTGATTTCTTTGGGTATCCCAACAGTCATTTTGTTGCTTTTTAATGGTTCTTGATGTCAAAATTGAACAAAAAAATCAAATTAAAACACAAATACTCGACAAAAAGTAGGGGTAAAAAGTTTAAATATCTATATCTTAACAATTATACCCTGTTTATTAATGGGTATAATTATTGTTTATATATTTTATTTGTATCATACCCATATTTTTTTTAGGGGTCTCACTTGGTTAAAACAAAAAAGCATACCAATTGGCATGCTTTTTAGGGGTATTCCTATAATATTCGTATCGATTTTTTCGTAAAACAGGGCTTTCGTTAACCTGAACTTATTTCAGATTCTCATAAAAATCTGATGAGATTCCGAAACTATCCCGATAGTTATCGGGACGGGATGACAACAAACTAAACACTTCTGTTATCCCACAATGTTAACAATCTTGCCAGGGACCACGATGACCTTTTTGGGTTCTCTGCCCTGCAACTGCTCCTTCGTTTTCTCATGGGCCAAAACAGCGGCCTCGATATCTTCCTTGCTCATATCCAATGGCAACTCCAACTTAAAGCGCATTTTACCATTGAAGGATATCGGATATTCCTTACTGCTCTCCACCAAGTACTTTTCCTCAAACTTAGGGAATGGTGCTTCGGCTATGGACTCTGAATGACCCAAACGACTCCAAAGCTCTTCGGCAATGTGTGGCGCATAAGGTGAAACCAAAATAGCCAAAGGTTCCAAAATAGCTTTGCTAGTGCATTTTTGAGTAGTTAATTCGTTGACACAGATCATAAAGGTGGAGACCGAAGTATTGAACGAGAAATTCTCAATATCTTCCTCTACCTTTTTGATGGTCTTGTGCAAGGTTTTAAGGTTTTCGGCAGTGGGTTCCGCTTCGGTGACGCTTCGACTACGCTCAGCGTCCGAATCGATAACGGGGGAATAAAGTTTCCACAATTTTTTAAGGAAGGAATGTACACCTGTGATACCTGCCGTATTCCAAGGCTTGGATTGCTCCAATGGACCCAAGAACATTTCGTACAAACGAAGTGAATCGGCTCCGTACTCCTCACAAATGGCATCGGGGTTGACGACATTATATTTGGATTTGGACATTTTTTCTACTTCGCGATGCGTTTCATACTCACCATCATCATTAAATAAAAATTCAGCATCGCTATAACTACTATACATTGATGAATCCTTAAACTTCTCTATTTCCAAAATATCCGAAGTACCTTTCAGCATATCAATTGGAACTCGATGCCTCAATATTTTGAAATTAAGTTCGTATTCAACTTTTTCTGATTCATCATAAAAATTGAATTTTGATAAATCCTCAATTCTCTCTCGGATAAAATCAAAAACAACCTTTGACTTATCAGCTTCAACATAACCCAACTTACCGTGTTCCTCTTCTAAAAGATCAACCTTTTCAGCACTTATAAATAATGGGGAGAAAAGAGAGCCTTTACCTATAAAATTATTTTTCTCAATCTTTCTTCTTATTCCTGGAATAATTTGAAAAACAAATGCACTCGTCCCCGTAATCATCCCTTGGTTGATCAACTTCTGGGCAAACTCGTCTTTGGGCACATAACCCATATCAAACATAAACTTCTGCCAAAAACGGGAATACAACAAGTGGCCCGTAGCGTGTTCGCTACCTCCTATATACAAATCCACATCTTGCCAATAGTTGATGGCTTCGGGAGAGAAAATAGCCTCATCGTTCCGCGGGTCCATATACCTATTAAAGTATTGGGAACTTCCTGCCCAACCCGGCATGGTATTTAATTCTAGAGGGAAAACAGTTTTATAATCAATTAATTGATTATTGACCACTGTACATTGTTTTACGTCCCATGCCCACTCGGTAGCATTCCCCAATGGCGGCTCACCTGTTTCGGTGGGGAGGTATTTTTCCACTTCGGGCAATTGTAAGGGCAAATGCTCCAAATCTATCATTTGCGGCATATCATCCACATAATACACAGGGAACGGTTCGCCCCAATACCGTTGACGACTAAAAACGGCATCACGCAAACGGTAATTCACTTTTCCTTCGCCATGTCCAATCTTTTCCAATTCTGCAATGGCTTTCTTCATGGCATCCTTATAAGATAGTCCATTCAAAAAGTCAGAATTGGCGATTACCGTAGTTTCCTTGTCAGCAAATGCTTCTTCGGAAATATCGACCCCTTCAAAAATATTGGGGATAGCTATATTGTAATGTTTGGCAAAATCATAATCACGTTGGTCGCCACAGGGTACGGCCATAACGGCTCCCGTCCCATAGCTGGCCAACACGTAGTCTCCAATCCAGATAGGAATAGGCTCTTTTGTAAACGGATGCTCTGCATAAGCTCCTGTAAATACTCCTGAAATGGTTTTTACATCGGCCATACGGTCACGTTCGGAACGTTTTGCCGTAGCTTCTACGTATGCATCAACCTCAACTTTTTGTTCTGGGGTCGTAATTTTGGCTACCAACTCGTGCTCAGGTGCCAAGGTCATAAAACTTACACCGAAAATGGTATCGGGGCGGGTGGTGAAGACTTCAATTTGATATGGAGGATTAATCACGCTCTCTTGAGACTTCTCGACTGCGCTCGAAGTGACATCCTGGTCGCTTCGACTACGCTCAGCGTCCAACACATTAAAAGTAACGGAGGCTCCAACAGAACGCCCGATCCAGTTGGCCTGGGAATCTTTTAACGGCTGCGGCCAATCAATTTTGTCCAATCCGTCCAACAATCGCTGCGCGTATGCGGTGATGCGCATGCTCCATTGCGTCATTTTTTTACGAACTACGGGGTGACCTCCACGCTCGGAAACACCGTTCACAATTTCATCGTTGGCCAAAACGGTTCCCAAAGCTGGGCACCAGTTTACTTCGGTATCCGCCAAATAGGTCAATCTGTATTTTAAAAGAATTTGCTGCTTCTCCTTCTCCGAATACGCATTCCAAGTGGCTGCATCAAAACTTGGTGTATCATCATCACAAGCCGCTTCAACATTGGCATTTCCTTCTTTCTCAAAAATGGAGGTCAAACTGGAAATATTTTCCGCTTTGTCCGATTTCTTATTGTACCATGAATTGAACAATTGGATAAAGATCCACTGCGTCCATTTATAATATTGTGGGTTGGAAGTGCGTACTTCGCGGCTCCAATCAAAAGAAAAACCTAGTTGGTCCAACTGCTCTCGGTACCTGTTGATGTTATTCTCCGTGGTAATCGCAGGATGCTGACCCGTTTGAATCGCATATTGCTCCGCAGGCAACCCAAAAGAATCATAACCCATTGGGTGCAATACATTGAATCCCTTATGTCTTTTGTAACGCGAATAGATATCCGTGGCAATATAACCCAGTGGATGACCTACGTGCAACCCCGCCCCTGATGGGTAAGGAAACATTGACAATGCATAAAATTTAGGCTTATCGGAATCGCTAAATGCCTTAAAAGTTTCATTTTCTGCCCAATACTTCTGCCATTTGGCCTCAATCTCGCGGAAATCGTAATTCATTGTTAATCTTGTTCAATTTCGTGTGCAAAAATAGGTTTAATCCCCTAAATACAATTTACTTTTCTATTTTTACGTACTGATTCTATTCTATGAGCCAATATATTGAACGATATCAGCGAAGAAAACTGATTTCCTCCTACTTTTCCGTGGCTTTGAGCATTGCCTTGGTCCTGTTTCTTTTGGGCGTTTTGGGCTTGTTGGTGCTCAATACCAAAAAATTGGCGGACCACTTCAAGGAGCAAATCACTATTTCGGTGTTTTTAAAGGATAATGCCAAACCGGTAGAGATAGATCAATTACAAAAAAGCTTGGCCCTTGCGGAGTACACAAAATCTGCCGAGTATATTTCCAAAGAGGATGCAGCGGAGCAATACAGCGAGGATATTGGTGAAAATTTTGAGGAGTTTTTGGGCTACAACCCCCTAAAAAATTCTATTGATGTGCATTTAAAGGCCGATTTTGTATCCCCTCAACAGATTGATGAGATTGCGGAAGAACTTGCTGCCAAGGCCTACGTGGACGAAGTGAGCTATGACAAACCTTTGATTTCGCTACTCAACAACAATGCAAGAAAGATTAGTCTTTGGATTCTTGTGGCAAGTGCTGTTTTTACCGTTATTGCCGTTTTACTGATCAATAGCTCCATCCGATTGTCCATATACTCCAAAAGATTCATCATAAAAACCATGCAAATGGTAGGTGCCACCAAAACATTTATTCGAAGGCCCTTTATCTGGACAAACATTAAATTGGGCATGACGGGCGCTTTGGTCGCTTTGATCGGATTGGGGGTCTTGGTATTTTATATCGACAAAAACTTTCCGGAGCTGAATCTATTACAGGACTATATTGTACTTATCATTTTGTTCGTTAGTGTATTTGGTCTGGGCGTTATTATTTCGTGGGCCAGTACCCATTTTGCCACACAACGCTTTTTAAACCTGAGAACGGACGATCTTTATTATTAAATTTGCAGCATGAGCAAGAAAAACAACAACGGTCCAAAGCCTACAAAAGAATTTGTTTTCCAGAAGAAAAACTATCTCTTTTTATTTATAGGTATTGCCTTTATTGCCCTTGGGTTTATTTTGATGAGCGGCGGTGGAAGCGACCACCCCGAAGTATTCAACCCCGAGATATACAACTTTAGAAGAATCCGTCTTGCACCAACTTTAATTCTTATTGGTCTTGGCATTCAGGTTTACGCTATTTTGTTGAACCCTAACAAAAAAAATAAGGAGTAATTTGGAGATAATCGATGCTATCATCCTTGGTATCATTCAAGGATTGACCGAATTTTTACCTGTTTCCTCCAGCGGTCACTTAGAATTGGGAAAAGCTATTTTGGGAGCTCAGGCCGTTCCTGAAGAAAGTTTGTTGTTCACCGTAGTGCTTCACTTTGCAACTGCATTAAGTACTCTGGTGGTGTTCCGAAAGGATGTTTTTGAAATTTTGAAGGGCCTGTTTCAATTTAAATGGAACGAGGAAACCCAATTTTCCCTAAAAATTGTCATCTCCATGATTCCGGCCGCATTGGTAGGACTCTTTTTGAACGATTTTATTGAAGTATTTTTTGATGGCGCCATCGTCATTGTTGGTATCATGCTCCTAATCACGGCATTTTTGCTTTATTTAGCTGATTTGGCGAAGACCACAGATAAAAATGTATCCTTCCGGAGTGCTTTTGCTATTGGAATGGCACAGGCTGTTGCCATATTACCAGGTATTTCCCGAAGTGGCGCAACTATTTCGGCTGCTGTACTTTTGGGGGTTGACAAGACCAAATCAGCACGTTTTTCCTTTTTAATGGTGGTTCCGCTGATCTTGGGCAAAGTCGCTAAAGATGTGATGGGCGGAGACCTTACCTTTCATGGTGACCAAGCTGTAGCCATGGGGGCAGGATTTGTCGCTGCTTTCATCGCCGGCCTTGCTGCCTGTACTTGGATGATTAAGTTGGTGCGCCAAAGCAAGCTTACCTATTTCGCCATTTACTGCTTAATCGTGGGCCTTATTGCCCTCGCATGGAGCATTTGGGGATAGATCAGTATATTTGAGTCCTAAACCCCGAGTTTTTGAACACCAAAGAAGATTTTTTAAACGGTCAGATACTTTTGATCGATAAACCGCTGGAATGGACTTCGTTCCAAGCAGTGAATGCTTTGAAATGGGCCATTCGTAAAAAATTTGGCCTCAAAAAGATAAAAATCGGTCATGCCGGTACATTGGATCCTTTGGCCACTGGCCTATTGATTATCTGCACGGGAAAGTTCACAAAAAAAATTCCAGAGCTTCAAGGACAAGTAAAAGAATACACCGGGACATTCACGTTAGGTGCTACAACACCATCATACGATCTGGAGACCGAAGTGAACGAGACCTTTCCGACTGAACATATTACAGATGAATCCATTAAAGAAGCCACGACACAATTCTTGGGAGAGATTGAACAGGTACCTCCTATTTTTTCAGCCTTAAAAAAGGATGGGAAGCGATTGTATGAACTTGCCCGTGAAGGCAAAACAGTGGAGATAAAATCAAGAAAAATTGAGATTTTAGAGTTCGAAATTACCCGAATAAATCTACCCGAAGTGAATTTTAGGGTAGTATGCAGCAAGGGGACCTATATCCGTTCCTTAGCACACGATTTTGGCAAAGCTTTGGGGTCAGGGGCCCATTTATCCAAGCTCCGAAGAACCAAAATAGGGGATTTCAACGTAAATAATGCTACAAGCCCCAATGTTTTTAAGGAAAAGCTAGAAGTAAACGTTTCACCTTAAAGTGTTGGGATAAAATAATTTTGCAAAAAAGCGGTTATAGTTAAACCATGAACTTAAACAAGAGCCAGTTATCACTTTTGATTACTTTCTTTGCTATGTCCATAGTGATATTATTGCTGTTCAATATTCACTTAGGAGGCATACAAGAGGATGAGTATGTCATTGAAATGAGCCTGGCCGACGAGGATATCGAAAAACTTATCGAGGAAGAAGAAGAGCGATTGGAAGAAATGAAGGCCGCCAACGACCCCATTAAAAGTCACATGGCCGTCAATCAAACTGCAAAGCCCAGTGTAGGGAATCCTGAACCTTTAAAAACCTTGGAAGAGCTTATTGAAGAAAGAGCCTTAAACAGCGAAACAGGGGAATATGCAGACAACTCGGGCTTTGAAGACCAACTAAAGCAGTTAAAGGCACAACGGGACGAGAAAAAAGAGAAACTAGGGGAGCGTGACGCCCAAAAAGAAGAATTTACCAATTACCTAAAGGATAGGCGTACTTCCATCTCATATTCTCTAGTAGAACGGAACGCATATTATCTTCCTCCACCCATTTATACTTGTATTGAGGGCGGCAAGGTTGTGATCAACATTACCGTGGACGAAAATGGATATGTAAACGAGGCCACTTTCAACGATAAAAGTTCAGGCACCAGCAATGGTTGTTTGGTAGATAATGCCATTGCTTACGCACTTAAAGCGCGTTTTAGTCCAGATTCCAAAACTTCTCAAATCGGAACAATCACCTACCTATTTCAGAGCAAGTAATTCCAATATATCTTCCAATATATTTTGCCCTTTGTTCTTATTGTACCACACTTGGAGTTCCTGCTTGAACTCGTCAGTTAGTTTGCCATGTTCCCTTTTGCAATCTTCCACCATCTTGGTAGCAATACTGGGCCTTGGGCCCCATTCGCCGATAATCTCGCTTTTGTCCTTGTCCAAAACAATTACTTTGGGAATAGAACGTGCCCCGTTTGTAAGAAAAGCATCCATTAAGTCGAGGCTTTCGTCGCGTAAGACAACTTTAAAAGTAATATTTGGACTAGCTTCCGCAATTTTACCGATAATGGGCAAACTTGCTGCTGCATCACCACACCAGCTTTCGGAAAGAGCTAAGAAAATCAGCTCCTTATCCAAGGAATTCAACCTTTCTTGCACCTCATCGGTAATTTTAAAGGTTTTTTCCCAACGCACCATTCTGCGATCGCTTAGTTTGGTATAATTAATCATGGCTTCGGATTGTTCAGGTCCGGTGGTTTTGCCTGTTTTTGCCAGTTGACCTACCAACTCACTATAGGCTTTATAATCCATTCCCTTCCGAAGGTATTCCTGAACTATTTCCAAACGATTTTTTTCCAAAACTTCCATAAAAATTGCCTTTTTTCAAAAATACATTGGCCAAACGACCTATTTTGTGACTTTTGTCATTGGTAGTTATTAGATCTTTTCCCTATAGTTTTTTGAAGGTAAAATAATCAAGCTCGATTTCGTCGATCATCAAAATACTGTGCTGCACATTATTCTTTCCCAAGGTGGGAGATTCCGGATCTTTTATATACAACTTTTCGTTAACTCCAATTTTTAAGGACTGCATAAGTAACTCCATTACTCCTTATTATATAAATTTACCCTCACAAAAATAAAAGCAATACTATTATAGTATAATACTTTAATTTCCAATTAACTCTTATCTTTTTCATTATTTTTGATGAAAAACTTGACTGCTATGGAAAAACACAGGTGCGGGTGGTGTTTGGGCGACTCACTTTACGAAGCATACCACGATAACGAATGGGGAACTCCGGTAAAGGATGATGCCGCACTCTTCGAGTTTTTAATTTTAGAGACTTTTCAAGCAGGTTTAAGTTGGATTACCATTTTACGGAAACGTGAAAACTTTAGGGAGGCCTTTGATCATTTTGATTATAAAAAAATTGCCCAATACGATCAAACCAAAATTGATAGCCTTCTACAAAATCCGGGAATTGTCAGAAATAAATTAAAAGTAAATGCTACAGTGTCCAATGCTCAAGCGTTTATGGCAGTCCAGAAAGAGTTTGGTAGTTTTAGCAGCTACATTTGGGGATTTGTGAATGGAAAGCCCATAAAAAATGAATGGACAAATTATAGGGATGCCCCAGCCACCACCGAGTTATCCGACACGATCAGCAAGGACTTAAAAAAACGAGGGTTCAAATTTGTGGGCAGCACGGTAATCTATGCCCATATGCAGGCTACCGGAATGGTTAACGACCACGAAGTAAATTGTTTTAGATACCATGAAGTTTAGATTCACCTTACTGGCATTACTTGGCATTTTACAGATTGCCTTGGCGCAGAGCAAATACGAACGGGAATCCAGAATAGAAAAGAACCAATTCCCAGCCAAATCCTACATGCAGATTCAAGAGTATTTGGAAAATGCCAAACGTATCCGTTTTTACCAAGAAATGGACAGCACCAAAAAAAGCTACGAAGCCAAGTTTAAAAAAGGTCGGTTATATTACAGCGTTGAGTTTAACGAGCAAGGCTCGTTGGAAGATATAGAATTCAAAATAAAAGAGCGAGATATTCCTAATGCCACTTGGGGTGCAATCCAACAACACTTGACAAAAAACCATAACAACTACAGAGTAAAAAAAATACAGCAGCAATACCCCGTTAGCCAGGAGCAGTCTGTGGAGAAAACCCTTTACAATGCATTTCAAAATTTGATTTTGCCCGAAGTTAACTATGAGCTGGTATTCTCGACCAAAGAAAAAGATGGTTTCCAAGAATACGAAGCCTTGTTTAATGCTGACGGAACCCTAATTGCAATTCGAAAATCCTTTCCCCCAAGTTATGATCATGTGCTTTATTAAGCGTTTCTTCCTTTTTACATTGTTACTATCTATAGCTCCTTTGTGGTCACAAAAAAACTTGACAGCCTATTGGCAGCCTCAGGCAGCTGTTAATTATAAGGTCACTGGTTCGTACTCCCACAATTTTTCGCTAGCGAACAGAAATTACATTTTTGACAATGAAGAATTTCTTTTAAAAGGGAGGCAATTGGACCTTGCCCATTTTTCAAATCTTAAGATTAAGGACAACCAAAGTATTGCGCTCGGAATCCAGTATAGGTTCAGAAACAACTTTGAGGATAAAGAAAATGAGCTTCGAATCACACAACAGTACAACATTACCAAAAAACCCAATGCGATTCGCTACGGGCATCGGGTACGAGCGGAGCAGCGTATTACCAAATCCATCACTACTCACCGGTTCAGATATAGGTTTGCGGTGGATTTTCCTTTGATTGGGGAAAAGCTGGATTTGGGCGAACCCTATTTTGTTGGCAGCCTGGAAAACTTGTTGAGTGTTGCCAAAGGTAATTCACCAGAGTACGACACCAGACTTTCCGGACAGATAGGGTGGCAACTCCATAGTGATGTCAAATTTCAGATGGGAGTTGAGTATAGATTGGAGGATTACAGTTCTTCTTTACCTCAAAACATCCTATTTCTATCGACCAGTATGCAACTGTCCCTTTAAAATTTTGATAAACTCTTTTCTAGGAATCAATTGGGCACCTAAACTTTCCAAGTGGTCGGTATGCACTTGGCAATCTATTAACCTATGTCCTTTCTGAGCCATTTCTTGGGCCATTTCCTGGGCCATTTTTATAAAAGCAAACTTGGAAGCATTCGGTCTCAAGCTGAACATGCTCTCCCCGCAGAATACATGTCCTAGGTCCACTCCGTACAAACCGCCTACAAGCTCCCCATCCTCCCAAACCTCGAACGATTTGATAAATTCTTTTTTGTACAGGTTCATGTAGGCTGTTTTCATTTCGGGGGTAATCCACGTGCCATCCTGCCCCTTACGATGTATTTGGGCACAATAATCGATTACCTGCTCAAAACATTTGTTCTGCGTTAGGGTAAATTTTCCATCACGGATTACTTTGCGCATACTTTTGGATATCTTCACCTTTTCCGGGAAAAGAACCATCCTAGGGTCAGGGGTCCACCAAAGAATCAGGGAATCATCATTGAACCAAGGAAAGATTCCATTTTTATAGGCCAATAATAACCTTTCTGGCGACAAATCACCACCAACGGCAAGTAATCCATCTTCCCCAGCGGTTTCAACAGGTGGAAACTCCAATCTTTTGCTCAAAAAATGTAAGGGAGTATTTTCCAAGGTCAATTTTTCTTAAAAATACAAATCGGGCCAAAAACAAGAAAATCCGAACACGAGGGCCGGATTTTCATTATATATTGTATGTGTAAATCTACGATTAGAATGGTAAATCATCGTGATCTTCCTCATTCAGATCGTCCGCAGGCTCAAAAGCTTCCATTGGAGGAACAGGAGGCATATTGTCCGAGCCTTGTTCTTGTTGAAGGTTTTCTATTCGCCATCCTTGGATAGAGTTAAAGTATTTGGTTTCTCCTTGAGGGTTTACCCACTCTCTACCCCTAAGGTTAATACTTACTTTAACCATTTGCCCAACACTGTAGTTGTTCAATAAATCGCATTTATCCTGAACAAACTCGACCATTATATGTTGTGGATACTGCTCCTCGGTGGTAACCACTATCTCTCTTTTTCTGAAACCATTATTGCCATATGTTTTGGTCTCATCTATCATTTTAATTCTTCCCTGAACTTCCATGCAATGTTAATTTTTGTTGAAAACTCAAAAATACACAAAATGAATTCCATTGGTAACCGTTATTTCAACTAACTATCAACATGTTTTCCATTTGTTATCTTTAAAAAAGAAATTGATTATCAATGAACTTTAGTCCTAAAAGGAAAACCTCTAATATTATAATGCTGATCTCAGCATTCGTTATTGTGAGCCTTATTTTGTGGAACACCAATAGTTTCTTTAGAAAATTCAAGGAGGAAGAACGCTTGAAAATGGAAATCTGGGCCACGGCACAATTGGAGCTTATCCAGTCTTCCGTAGATCAAGAACTGGGCAACCTAACCCTAAAGGTCTTGGGCAACAACACTTCTACCCCCATGATCTTGGTTAATGAGGAGGGCTCGTACAAAACACATAATATTCCAGAGGATAAAATAACCGATAGCGTATATGTCCGTAAAAAGATCGCTCAATTCAAAAATGAAAATGAGCCCATACAGATCATACAGGAAGATGAATTGCTGGAAACGCTATACTACGGAAATTCCGAGGTGTTGAACAAACTAAAGTATTATCCTTTGGCCCTGCTCTTGATTATTTTCTTGTTCGGTGCCGTTATCTTCTTTTTCTTTAGGACCAACAAGGCTTCGGAGCAAAATAAACTTTGGGCGGGAATGGCCAAGGAAACCGCCCATCAGATAGGAACCCCCTTAACCTCTTTATTGGGCTGGAACGAACTTCTTAAAGCGGAAGACATTAATCCTGAGGTTACCCAAGAAATTGCCAAGGACATTGACCGACTGGAAACCATCACTGAACGTTTTTCCAAAATTGGATCTGTACCGGAGCTTCGGGAGCAGGATATTGTTGCCGAAACTAAAAAAGCATATGATTATTTAAAACAACGTAGCTCCAAATTGGTCCATTTTTCTTTTAGTTCCAACGTGGACAAGGCTATGGTATTAATGAATCCTCCCTTGTACAACTGGAGCATAGAAAATTTGGTAAAGAACGGTATCGATGCCATGAAGGGAAAAGGCAACATTGCCATTCAAATTGAAAAGAAGGGACAAAATATCAACATATTGGTCTCGGATACCGGCCATGGAATACCAAAAAGCGACTTTCAGACCATTTTTAATCCAGGGGTAACTACCAAACAAAGAGGCTGGGGATTAGGACTTTCGTTGGTAAAAAGAATTGTTGAGGAGTACCATAAAGGAAAAATTAAAGTATTTTCGTCTAGTAAAGAAGGAACTATCATGCAAATTAGCCTACGAGCAATATAAATTTGAATTATGGCCAAAGAAAAACAACTCGTAATACAAGAAGCTGATATCACCAACAATTGCCCCAAATGTTTTAATCAGGAACTTACAGTTACGTTTTACCAAAAACATACGTTTAATGCACTATATCACAGAACTACCGGAGTGGTGACCAATGAGATCAAGTGCAAAAAATGCAATTCCACCATATATCCTGTAGATTGGACACCCGATATTGAAAGGGTCTTTGATTACTACAACAAATTGGTAAAACCCGACCAACCTTCGGTACGGTTTACCATGATGTTTTTTGTGGTTTTGATCCTAATGCTATGTCTTGTAGCGACCGGCGTCTATTTTATGATAGAGGGCTAAAGGTGGGACTTTATTTGTTCCGCTACCGCTTCAAATTCTTCAGCGGTTAGACTCTCCTTATTTTGAAAAGTAGCATTGGCCATACTTTGCAAAGGAATCAAGTGAACGTGGACATGTGGAACTTCGAGCCCGATTACTGACATTCCAACTCGTTTGCAAGGAATAGCTTTTTCAATGGCCTGCCCTACCTTTCTGGAAAAAGTCATCAACTTTACGTATGATTCTTCATCAAGGTCCAGAACCTTGTCCACTTCTTTTTTAGGAACACACAAAGTGTGCCCTTTGGCATTGGGGTTAATATCTAAAAAAGCATAATTATCGTCATCCTCCGCAATTTTGTAGGAGGGTATTTCCCCATTGATGATTTTTGTGAAGATACTGGCCATTATGAGTTGGTTTAAATAAAAAAATCCCGTTAAAAACGGGATTAAATATAACTAATTTTGTTACGGTTACTCTCGAGTGATCTCTAAAATCTCAAACTTTAAGGTGCCATTGGGTACTTTGATCTCGGCAATATCACCAACTTCCTTCCCTAACAAACCTTTGCCAATGGGAGATGTTACGGAAATTTTTCCAGTTTTAAGATCAGCTTCGCTCTCCGCTACCAAGGTGTATTTCATTTCCATACCATTTGCTTGGTTCTTAAGTTTAACGGTGGAAAGCACCAAGATTTTAGATGTATCCAACTGTGATTCATCTATTAGGCGAGCATTGGCCAAGGTTTCTTCCATTTTGGATATCTTCATTTCCAAAAGCCCTTGCGCCTCTTTGGCCGCATCATATTCTGCGTTTTCGGAAAGATCTCCCTTGTCCCTTGCTTCTGCAATGGCCTGCGAAGCCTTGGGCCGCTCCACATCTTTCAAATGGTTCAATTCGTCCCTCAATTTTTTTAATCCTTCGGGCGTGTAGTATGAAACTTTGCTCATATCGTTAATTTTTAATGCAATAGGGCATTGAAGAAAATCAAAAAATTTCCCCAATGTACTCTTGCTCTTCAAATACAAAAAATCCTCAACTATACCTATGACCTGCATGGTATTTTTGCGAGGATTTAACGCAAATATATACAATTTTTCATCAACTTTGTCTCGGAAAGACACTCAAACTTTGATTATGAAGCACTTCTGGGCCATTGTTCTTTTAGCCGTTATTCTATCGTGTAGCTCGGATTCCTCCAACCGAAATCCTTATTTACAAGAGGTCAGATTTCGATTCGAACTCAATCTAAACCTACCCCTTTACAGCAATCTGAAAAACATTGGAAATCCTGTACCTGTGACCAACAATGGTGTAGGGACACGGGGCGCTTTTGTTATGAATACCGGAACTGGTTTTATGGCTTGGGAAGCTAGTTGCCCCAACCATACCCCGAACAATTGTTCGACCATGACCATTGATGGGCAAAATGTGGTTTGTAGCTGCGAAGGTTATACTTATAGTCTTTTTACAGGACAACTACTGGACAGGCCAGATGACGGAAATCGATACTACGACCTCCTTTTTTACAATGCCGCCCAGAGTGGAAATACTGTCATTATCTCAAACTGATCATTTTTTGTCTTTTAGGATTTGCTCCATCACCCAACTGATATGCAGACCTGTTTTTCCGGTTGATGGATGTTCCGCTTTTCCTAAAAGATGTTGTTTTATATTTTCCACATGATACTGTTGAATATGTTCCGGGTGTTCAATATTTAATAATTGATGGCCGAATGCATTCTCGAGTTCAATAGGTGCCTCATCCAAAACTGCAAATTGAATACGTCCTTTGGACCCCAAAATCTCTACTTTGTCCAATCGGTGATGCGTACCAAAATTCCAACTGCCGCTGCCCGTTATACCTCCTTCATGCATCCAATTGGCCGTTACGGCATCAAAAGCGGAGTATAACCCAAGTTGATTGGTTCCAAAACCGCCAGCATCTTTAATGTTGCCCAACAAAAACACAAACAAGTCCAATCCATGACTGGCCAAATCATCAAAATACCCTCCACGGGCAATATTTGTATCGGTCCGCCAGTTGTATTCACCCGACAAATCGATATTGTTAGGGGTTTTTGTCTTTTGCCAGTGAATATGCCTTACTTCTCCTATCAAACCATGATCCAACCATTGTTTTATTTGCAGAAACCGCGGTAAAGAACGTCGATAATATGCTATAAAAAGTGGAATATTCTTGGTTTGAAAAGCTTTATAAATTTCCAAACTTCCCCCATAAGTTGGGGCCATGGGCTTTTCTATGCAACAAGGCTTGCCTGCTTCGGCAACTTTTAATGCGTAATATTTATGTGTATCGGGCGGTGTTGCAATATAAATGGCATCAATATTAGGGTTGTTGATTACCTCATCGGCATTATCGCTCCAATTTGCAATTTGATGTCGCCTGGCATAATCTTCTGCCTTCTTGGTATTCCTTCGCATTACCATCTCCACATGAAACCCTTTGGTGTTCTTGTAAGCTGGCACACTTTTTTTCTCGGCCACGTTACCACAACCAATAACTCCCCAGCGAAGGGGCTGCTTTTCGGAAAAAAGAAAACGGGATTCTGTCATTGTGATAAAAATACAGAATCCCGTTATAAATAGTGGGGTCAAAAATACAGTACCCTTTTCAGGGTTTCACTGCAACTGAGGCTCGTTCCTATTTGGAATAAGTTAAAAGTTGACTGTTGCTCCTACCAGAAAATTAATTCCGGCCTGTGGATAATACCCTGCCCCTTCAATAGTTGTAATGGTTCCGGGATTGGAGTAGTCGTCATCAAAAGTGTAAAAATACCCATTGGAAACTATATCCGCATCAAAAATATTGTTTACCAATCCGGAAAGCACAATGCTCTTTACAAAGGAATTGGTGTTTATTGTGTACTGTACATTAAAATCCGTCTGCGTATAACTATCCAAAACGGAATTGTCCGAATCGATGTTGCCCATGTACTGCTTGCCTACAAATTTTGACAATAAGGACACCTGAAAATCCTGATTTGGGGAATACGTAATTATGTTTCCTGCAATCAATTTTGGAGAATAGGCAATATTTGTATTTCCTAAATCTTGAAGTTCCCCGTCTCGCTCAAAGAAATAATCCAGGTTCCTGTTATCGCTCAAGGCAATGTTCGGCCTCCATTTAAATGAGTTGGAGATGCTTACATTTGCGTCGATTTCCAGCCCTAACCGGTAACTGTCCCCAACATTGGAACGTAACGGCGCTCCTACATCGTTCAACTCACCTGTTAGCACCAACTGATCCTTGTACCGCATGTAGTACACATTGGTATTCAGCTGAAAACTTGGGGAAACATACCGCCAACCTAACTCAAAATCATTTAGTTTTTCTGGTTTTGGGCTGCCACTTTCATAATCGTTACGGTTAGGCTCGCGATTGGCCCTAGCGTATGAGAAATAAAAGTTATTGTTCCGGTTCAAATCAAAGGTTAGACCGGCCTTGGGGTTAAAAAAATTGAATGAATCATCCACCAAACCAGTATCCTCCCCATTGGCTTCGTAAGTTACACCACGATATTGCAAATCCCCGAACAAAGACCATTGATCGGTTAACTGATAGTTGGCCTTGGTGTAAAAATTTAAATCGGTTTTGGTGGAAGTGTCATCATAATATCTATCCCTAATTTCGGTGTTCCCGGCATACTCGGCCCAGATAATTTCGCCAAAGTGATCTCCTTTATACTCGTTGTACCCACCACCTAAAATCAGTTCTAGACCATCATTCTTATATGTAGCGGAAAAAATGGCTCCATAAAAATCATTGTCCAACCAACGACGGCGAATCAAATCTGTGGTCTCCACCAAGTTACCGTTCACTGTAATTGGCTCCAAGCCATAGGTAGAAAAATCGTCGTCCTCCTTAAATTGTTCAAAAAAGCCTCTTCCTCGGGTATAGTGCACCGCTAAATGAGTGTTCCATGCCGAGTTCCATGTTTCGTACCAGTGTAACTGAGAGTGGTCTTGCTTGTAATTGTCAACCTCATTATCGTAATACTGGGTGTTCCCGTTATTGTCGGTGTACTCACCTGCAGAATTATAGGTTCGATTATCCCTAAGTTGCCCAGCCGTAATCCCGTTCCATGCTTGATAGGTAATCTCATGCCCACCGAAAAGTAGTGCTTTGACCAAAGTATTATCATCATTATAAACACCTTGCAGAAAATAGCCGTCCAATTCTGAGGATGCCCTGTCCACGTAGCCATCCGAAGTAACCCGCGACAATCGTCCAGAAAATTCAAAGTGTTCGTTTAACAGACCTGTGCTGAACTTTACATTGTTTCGCAAGGTACTAAAGCTTCCTACGGAAGATGATATCTGAGCATAGGCTTCTTCGGAAAATGCATCGGTAAGCATGTTCAGGCTTGCCCCAAAAGCACCGGCTCCGTTAGTGGATGTTCCAACGCCACGCTGTAATTGCAGACTTTGTGTTGAGGAGGCAAAATCGGGCATGTTGACCCAAAAACTGCCATGCGATTCGGCATCATTGTAAGGAATACCGTTAATGGTTACGTTGACCCTCGTTGCATCGCTACCACGAACTCGAATACTCGTGTAGCCAACACCTGCACCAGCATCGGATGTAGTAACCACGGCAGGCATAAAATTCATTAAAATGGGTACGTCCTGCCCCAAGTTACGTGGAGCCAGTTCCACTTTGTCCAAATCGGAAAAAGTAATGGGAAAGTCCTTGGTTACCCTAACGGCTTGCACCAATACCTCATCCAAGACCACTTTTTCGCCTTCAAGGCTGTCGATGGGTTCTTCTTGGGCATTAGCGGTCAATGCAAAGCTAAAAATAGCCATTGCGACACATACCTTTTTAATGTAATTCCGATGGTTGTCTTGCGTCGGTCGCAATGAGCCGGAAATGGCTCTTTTTTGAATAATTGAATAGAGTTTCATTCGTAAAAATGTTACGAATAAAAGGGGTCATTATTCTTTGTTAATAATTGATTTTTGTTTCTAAAGAAACATAGAAATTCCAAGATGCGGCTTGCGCATTCCCTTGGCAGCATTACCCGCCCAGGTTCTTTGGGTATAATCTCAGCCTTTTTGATAAAAAGCACCCCTTTGAGATGCCGCAAATGTAAGATGCGTTTATTGATTTTCATAAAATACAATTGGGAAATTTAACTTTTGCTAACAACTATGCCCCCCAACCGCCAGCGTATATAAGGGTATGGACCCTAAATCAAAAAATAGGTTTACCCTTAAAATCATTCTTAGCTATGCAGTTCTAGGCGTTCTTGCCATTCTTGCTGCATTTTTCATCTATGATGAGCTCAAAACCTATACTTCTTCAAAAAATCAAGGAGATAGCAATCAAAAATTACTAAAAACCAACAAATTGCTTACTCAGCTGTACGATGCTGAAAATCTTTCAAAATTGGCCTTGCAGACCAAAAAACCCCAGGATTTGAAATCCTATGCGAGAAAAGTGGACTCCATAAACAGCTTCATCGACTCCCTGAAACCACTTGCTCAAACCAACACTGGTAAATTGGACAGTGTGCAAGAGTTGTTAAAACAAAAGGTGTTCAATAATGCCGAACTGCGCAAACTGAAGGTGCAGAATGAAAAAAGTGCTTCATTGGATTCGGTTTTGGATACTTTTCACGAAATGGAAGTGGACATGGGACGAATTACCCCTGAAACGTTTGCTCCCAATTTTCATCAATTGTCTCCGGAGGCACAGGAATCCATCAAAGCATATGTGGCATTGCTCAATAAGAACATCCCGAATTCCAATGGAAATACGGATGCCAACAATATCGACTCCATATTAGCGATCTCCAAGTCCATCTTGGAAAAGGCCAAAACGGAGACTGCCACTACGGAACGCACTGTACTTCAAAAAGAGCTTCAGATTTACAGGACTGACCTTGAACTGTCTCAAAAAATGCGGGGTATTCTATCTGATTTTGAACAGGAAATGGCCCAAAATACCTATTTGGACAACCTTCATCAAGAACGGGCCCTTAAAAAAAGTTCAAGATTGGCAGCAGGGGCAATTATCTTAGGACTTATCGTTGTGATCGTCTTCACACTTATGATTTCCAAAGATTATTGGAAAGTGCAAAAATACCGGGAACAACTTGAAAGTGCTAAAAAGTATGCTGAATCACTTTTAAAAAGCAGAGAACAACTCATCTCAACCGTAAGTCACGACCTTAGAACACCCCTAAATACCATTAGCGGCTATTCGAACCTGATTGAGCAAAGTGGTTTGAACAGCAAACAATTGAACTATTTGAAAAAAATCAAGTCCTCTTCGGGCTATGTGGATAGTTTGGTAAACGATCTCTTGGATTATTCAAAACTGGAAGCAGGAAAAAT
>JAAEZN010000057.1:0-5074 GCA_018222835.1 Algicola sp.
AGTGCACAGAGTGCAAGGGTTTTCACGAAGAACCACAATGTGCGGCCGTGTGCCCTGTAGATTGTTGTGTACCCGATGATGATCACGTGGAAACGGAGGAAGTGTTATTGGGCAAACAAAAGTTTATGCACCCGGGAGTTGAGCAATAAAAAACTTTTAATTTAGCCCCGAACCAATGTTCGGGGTTTTTTTATGCAGAAAAAAGAAAAGGAATATAACGGTATTTGGAAACAGATCGGCTGTATTTTGTCGCTTGTGGCCATTTTTGGAATTATAGCGCTACTAATAATCGGCTTCTATTTATTGATTGGTAATTATTAGCTCGCAGTACCAAAACTTCAACTTATATTTGCACCCTCAAATCAGTATTCGATAACTCATCAACAATTGAATTGTTGGAATTTCATTTGGATTTAATTATTGAATAATGGTTTTGAAATCTGAACTCATAAATCTAATTTCTAGCGAATGAAAGCAGGTATCGTAGGATTGCCCAACGTAGGAAAATCAACTTTGTTCAACTGTTTGTCCAATGCAAAAGCACAAAGTGCAAACTTCCCTTTTTGCACCATTGAGCCAAATATTGGCGTGGTAAATGTGCCCGACCAACGGTTGGAGAAGTTGGAGGAATTGGTAAATCCTGAGCGTGTAATTCCGGCAACGGTAGAGATTGTGGATATAGCCGGTTTGGTGAAAGGAGCAAGCAAAGGGGAAGGGCTAGGAAACCAATTTCTGGGAAATATCCGGGAAACCGATGCAATCTTACACGTACTTCGCTGTTTTGACAATGATAATGTAGTTCACGTTGATGGCTCCGTTGACCCAATTCGGGACAAGGAAACCATTGATATGGAATTGCAATTAAAAGATTTAGAAAGTGTAGAAAAAAAGCTCGATAAAGTAAAAAGAGCTGCCAAAACAGGAAATAAAGACGCCCAAAAAGAAGAAGCCGTCCTAATCGCACTAAAAGAAGGTTTGGAAGCTGGAAAATCCGTGAGGGCCATAGAATTGAGCGAAGATGATCGCGAAGAGTTCGTAAAACCCATGCAATTGATTACGGACAAACCAGTAATGTATGTTTGCAATGTGGACGAGGCCGCCGCAGTGGAGGGAAACTCTTATGTTGAGAAAGTAAAGGAAACTGTTGCCGATGAAAATGCCGAAGTTATCTTTTTGGCTGTGGGTACAGAAGCAGATATCACCGAACTGGAAACCTACGAAGAGCGTCAAATGTTTTTGGAGGATTTAGGACTTTCCGAACCGGGTTCCGCCAAATTGATTCGTGGAGCATATAAATTACTTGATCTGGAGACGTATTTCACTGCTGGTGTAAAGGAAGTCCGTGCATGGACAATTCCGGTCGGAGCTACGGCCCCACAAGCTGCGGGTGTAATCCATACCGATTTTGAAAAAGGATTTATACGCGCCGAAGTTATTGCATACGACGATTATGTGAAATATGGCAGCGAAACCAAAGTCAAGGAAGCTGGCCGTATGCGTGTTGAAGGCAAGGAATACATCGTAAAAGACGGTGATGTTATGCACTTTAGGTTTAACGTGTAAGCACTGGGCATTGTAATCCATAAAATTTATGATTCTCCAATTTCAGGACATAAAATAGCTTTGCTATATGTCCAGTAAAAGCTTGGGAATTTTATACGGAGTCTTGGGAGTAGTACTATTCTCCTCTAAGGCTGTAATGGTAAAACTAGCCTACCGATACGATGTTGATACACTTGACCTCCTACTGTTTCGGATGCTGTTTTCATTGCCATTCTACATCCTTATCTTATTTATGATCCGCAAGAAGTCAACAGAAACAAAAATTTTGCCCAAAGATTATGCCTGGCTATTTCTTTTTGGGTTTGTTGGTTACTATTTGGCCAGTTATTTCGATTTTTTGGGCCTGAATCACATCAAAGCCGGTCTAGAACGTATTATTCTTTTTGTATATCCGACCATTGTAGTTTTTCTTAGTTGGTTGATTTTTAGACAAAAAATTACACGAGTACAGTTTATTGCAATTTCCATCACATATATTGGAGTGCTTACTACATTTTGGGAAGAATTGGATGTCTCTGGAAACAAAGTGCTTATCGGTGGCTTTTTGGTTTTGTTGAGTGCCATCACCTATGCTTCGTATTTGGTGGGCAGCGGATGGTTGATTCCAAAATTTGGAGTACTGCGCTTTACTTGCTACGCCATGATCGTATCGACTATTTGCATTGTAGTTCATTATTTGTTTGCCGGCAACTGGACTTTTATGGATTATCCGTGGCCTGTGTACGCCTATGGTTTGGCCATGGCTATTTTCGCCACTTTGATTCCTTCTTTTTTGGTTTCAGCGGCCATCAAAAGATTGGGAGCCTCCAACTTTTCAATTTTGGGAAGTTTGGGCCCTATTTCTACTATTTTGCTTGCCTTTATGTTTTTGGACGAAAAACTTACTCTTGGGCAATTGATCGGAATGCTTGTGGTGATATTTGGAGTGACTTATCTCTCAATCCAAGGTAAAAAGCGGGTTAAAGGCTAATATATATTAACAATTATTGTTTTTCATTGTTGATTACTTTCTGGCGTTCACCCTTTTATTTTTGCCCTGAAATTTTATATTGCAATGATTAACCCTTGACTAATGGCAGATACCCAATATACTGAGGATAATATCCGTTCGCTGGACTGGAAGGAGCATATTCGAATGCGTCCGGGGATGTACATTGGAAAATTGGGAGATGGTTCTTCCGCAGACGACGGTATTTATATCCTTTTAAAAGAAGTACTCGATAATTCCATCGACGAATTTGTGATGGGAGCAGGAAAAACCATAGAGATCAACATTAAAGAAAACACTGTTCATGTTCGCGACTATGGTCGTGGTATCCCACTTGGCAAAGTGGTCGATGTGGTTTCCAAAATGAATACTGGTGGTAAATACGATACCCGAGCGTTTAAAAAATCCGTAGGATTGAACGGGGTGGGAACCAAAGCAGTGAATGCTCTCTCCACTTATTTTAGGGTAGAATCCAACCGGGACGGACAATCCAAGTCTGCAGAGTTTGAAATAGGAAATTTGGTAAACGAGGAACTTTTGGAAGAATCATCCAGAAGAAAGGGAACCAAAGTAAGTTTCACTCCGGACGAGACTATATTCAAAAAATACAAATATCGAAACGAGTATGTGGAACGCATGCTCAAAAACTATGTCTATCTAAATCCGGGATTGACCATTGTTTTTAACGGTGAAAAATTTTATTCCGATAACGGATTAAAGGATTTACTGGAAGACAACAATAACGAAGAGGATTTTCTGTATCCCGTTATCCACCTAAAGGGAGATGATATCGAGGTTGCCATGACCCATAGCAAAACTCAGTATAGCGAAGAATACCACTCTTTTGTTAATGGACAGCACACTACTCAAGGTGGGACACATCAAGCTGCTTTTAGGGAAGCCATTGTAAAAACCATTCGTGATTTTTACGGAAAAAACTACGATGCTTCCGATATTCGAAAGTCTATCATATCCGCAGTTTCCATTAAAGTGATGGAGCCTGTTTTCGAGAGTCAGACCAAGACCAAATTGGGTTCTACCGACATGGGAGGTGACTTGCCAACGGTGCGTACTTACATCAACGATTTTATTGGCACCCATCTGGACAATTACCTTCATAAGAATCAGGCAACGGCAGATGCACTTCAAAAAAAGATTGTTCAGGCCGAGAAAGAGCGCAAGGAACTATCGGGTATTCGTAAATTGGCCAGGGACCGTGCCAAAAAAGCAAGTCTTCACAATAAAAAATTACGTGATTGCCGGGTTCATCTTCAGGATATGAAAAAGGACAGGAGATTGGAATCTACACTGTTCATTACCGAGGGGGATTCCGCTTCAGGATCTATTACAAAATCAAGGGACGTGAACACACAGGCCGTATTCAGTTTACGGGGAAAACCCTTGAATTCCTACGGAATGTCCAAGAAAATCGTTTACGAGAACGAAGAGTTCAACCTGTTGCAGGCAGCACTCAACATTGAAGATTCCATGGAAGACCTGCGCTACAACAATATCGTAATTGCAACAGATGCCGATGTGGACGGAATGCACATTCGTTTATTGTTGATTACCTTCTTTTTGCAGTTTTTTCCAGAATTGATCAAAGAAAACCACTTATATATTCTTCAAACCCCATTGTTCAGGGTGCGCAATAAAAAGGAGACCATTTATTGCTACAGCGACGAGGAAAGAAAACAAGCCATTGAAAAGCTTACAGGAAAAGCCGAAATTACACGATTTAAAGGATTGGGTGAAATTTCCCCGGATGAGTTCAAGAATTTTATTGGCGATGATATCCGTTTGGAGCCTGTTATGCTGGACAAGGCAATGAGCATTGATGCCCTCTTGAAGTTTTATATGGGCAAGAATACCCCGGACAGACAGGAATTTATCATCAACAATCTTAAAGTAGAGCTTGATCTTGTTGAAGAAAACCAACTACAACCCAAATAAATGCCACCTTTCTAAATGGAAGAGAACGAAGAACTGAACGATGAAAGTTTAGAAAACCAAGACGAGTCCCAAGATAGCCTTGTAAAGGTGACGGGGATGTACAAGGATTGGTTTTTGGATTACGCTTCGTATGTAATACTGGAGCGAGCCGTACCCGCTATCGAAGATGGATTTAAGCCCGTGCAACGTAGAATTATGCACTCGCTCAAAGAATTGGACGACGGTCGTTACAACAAAGTGGCGAACGTAGTGGGGCATACCATGCAGTACCATCCGCACGGTGATGCCAGTATTGCAGATGCCATGGTACAGATTGGCCAAAAGGACCTCCTTATTGATACCCAAGGTAACTGGGGTAATATTTTAACAGGTGATGGCGCCGCGGCGCCGCGTTATATTGAGGCAAGATTGTCCAAGTTTGCCTTGGAAGTAGTGTACAGTCCAAAAATTACGGAGTGGCAATTATCCTATGATGGTAGAAAAAAGGAGCCCGTCAATTTACCGGTAAAGTTTCCTTTATTGTTAGCACAAGGAGCAGAGGGGATTGCGGTAGGCCTTTCCACAAAAATA
>JAAEZN010000057.1:5084-19163 GCA_018222835.1 Algicola sp.
ATAAAACACTTACAAGGCAAAAGATTTACCATAGTTCCTGATTTTCCAACGGCGGGCATTATTGATGTGACCAATTATAATGACGGGATGCGCGGCGGAAAAATTCGTGTAAGGGCCAAAATTTCAACTTTGGACAAGAATACATTGGTCATCAATGAAATACCTTATGGCACCAACACTTCCTCTTTAATTGACTCCATCTTAAAGGCTAACGATAAGGGGAAAATCAAAATAAAAAAGATAGAGGACAACACGGCGGCCGAAGTAGAGATTTTGGTGCATTTGCCAAATGGCATCTCACCCGACAAAACAATTGACGCCCTGTATGCCTTTACCGCATGTGAATCATCCATTTCCCCTTTGGGATGTGTTATCGAGGACAACAAACCTTTATTCATCGGAGTAAAGGAAATGCTGGAAAGATCCACAGACAATACCGTGGAGTTGCTTAAAGCAGAACTTCAAATTCAATTGGATGAATTGGAAGAACAATGGCACTTCTCATCTTTGGAGCGAATCTTTATCGAGAACAGGATTTATCGCGAAATTGAAGAAGAGGAGACTTGGGAAGGCGTCATCGATGCCATTGACAAAGGCTTAAAACCACATATTGCCCATTTAAAAAGAGATGTAACCAAGGATGATATTGTTCGGCTGACCGAAATTCGAATCAAACGTATTTCAAAGTTTGATTTAGACAAAGCACAGCAGCTCATTGAAAGTCTTGAAGATAGGATCAAGGAGACAAAGCATCACCTGGAACATTTGGTGGATTACGCGATTGCCTACTTTAAAGAACTTAAAAAGAAATACGGGGCAGGTCGTGAACGCAAATCCGAAATCAAAATATTTGATGATATCGAAGCCACAAAAGTGGTTATCCGAAACACAAAACTTTATGTAAATCGTGAGGAAGGCTTTATTGGCACTTCGTTAAAGCGCGATGAATACGTTACGGATTGCAGCGACATCGATGATATTATCGTCTTTACCGAAAAAGGAGAGATGATGGTAACCAAGGTGGATTCCAAAGTATTTATTGGAAAAAACATTATCCATGTCGCCGTTTTTAAGAAAAAGGACAAGCGAACCACCTATAATATGATTTATAAGGCCATGAAAGGTGGACCAAGTTATGTGAAGCGATTCAACGTAACCAGCATAACCCGAGATAAGATATACGACCTAGCCGGCGATAAAGCATCATCAGAAGTGCTATATTTTTCAGCCAATCCCAATGGTGAGGCGGAAGTGGTCACAATACTGTTGCGTCAATCAGGAAGCATCAAAAAGTTGAAATGGGACCTTGATTTTTCGGATGTACTGATCAAAGGACGAAGCTCCAAAGGAAATTTGGTAACCAAGTACGCCATTAAGCGCATCGAACTGAAAGAAAAAGGTGTTTCCACACTAAAACCGAGAAAAATTTGGTTCGATGATGTAGTGAACAGATTGAATGTAGATGGAAGGGGAGAACTACTTGGTGAATTTAGGGGCGATGACCTGCTTTTGGTAATTGACCAAAAAGGGGTAATCAAAACAATTCCGCCAGATTTGCTTACCCGATTTAACGACGACATGATAGTGTTGGAAAAATGGAACCCGAACAAACCAATTTCCGTGGTGCATTATGTGGGCGACAAAGATCGATACTATTTAAAACGTTTTTTGGTAGAGAATCCAAATAAAGAGGAGGTGGTAATTGCAGACGATTCTAAATCTTACTTGGAATTGGTGTCCACGGATTGGAGACCCCGATTGGAAATTGAATTTGTGAAACCTCGAGGCAAAGACCAAAAACCGAATTTAGAAGTGGATGTGGAAGAATTTATTACAATAAAAGGTATAAAAGCCCTGGGCAACCAGCTTACACCAGAAAAAGTGAAAAATATAAATGTTTTGGAGCCACTACCTTATAACGAACCTACAGAACAAAAAACTGAAGACATTGAAGTGGTGGACGAAGAACAGATAGATAGTAATGATGACGATATAGGGACAAAGAATGACAGTTCCGACCAAACCTCTTTGTTTTAATTCTTTTTATGTCTATTTTTCCAAACAACACATACCTCAAGCTCACAGCTTAATATTTCTATATGGATTTTACGAACCCCCTGGTATATGGCGTACCAGTATTTATCGCCTTCATCTTACTCGAACTAACTTACAGCAAAACTCACGACGACGACCATCTTTACAACTGGAAAGATCTTGCAGCCAGTAGCTTTATGGGTATCGGGTCGGCAATATTGGGCCCTTTGTTCAAAGTGGCTTTTGCAATTTTACTTTTTGAAGGCACCTACGAGCTCTTTAATCCTGTAGTAGATGGTGTTCGGACCAATGTAATGGGATACGAATCCTTTGGCTACGCTTGGTATATTTGGATTTTATGTCAGTTGGCCGACGATTTTACTTATTATTGGTTCCATAGGGCCAATCATGAGATTCGCATATTATGGGCAGCCCATATTGTACACCATTCCTCCGACAACTTTAATTTTGGAACCGCTATCCGAAATGGCTGGTTCACCATATTATACAAGCCCTTCTTTTATATCTGGATGCCCGCTATCGGTTTTCCCCCAGAGATGGTAGTGGTTTGCTTAGGTATTGAAGCATTATGGCAATTTCAGCTACATACTGTTTATGTGCCAAAACTTGGCTTTTTGGAAAAGATATTCAACACCCACACCATGCATCAAGTACACCATGCCCAGAACGTGGAGTATTTAGATAAAAACCACGGGGGCTTCTTGAATATTTTTGACAAAATATTTGGCACTTGGAAGGAGTTGGATGATGATATTGATGTAAAGTATGGAGTAATTCATGCTCCGAACTCCTACAATCCAGTGGTTATTCTTACCCACGAGTTCAAGGATATTTGGAACGATGTTAAAAAAGTAAAGAAATTTTCGCACAAGCTAATGTACATATTTGGCCCTCCGGGATGGAGCCACGATGGCAGCACCTTAACGGTTAAACAACAACAGCGACTGTTCAAAAAGCACAAAGAGGCCAGTCCGGAATTAGCTTATCAAAGACCAAATTAGCAACTTGCGTAAAATCTATGTGTTTTCCGCTTAGTTAAATCGAACACAACCTTCACAATTATTAATCGTTGAAGGTTTTTGTATTTGAAATTTCAATAGAGACAACGAATTTCCTTGTCCAAAAATAAATTGATACAAATCTGGAAACGTAGAACTAATAAGACTTTTAAGTAATCAGTCTATTTTATGGGCAGTGCCCTTAAACTTTTTGCTATCTCCGACAACACTGTACTCAAAAGTATAGGATGTCTTCGAAGTAGTTAGGATTTTAATATGGATTGGCTTCTCTTCCGCTTTGTTCTTTGGATTCAGATTTTTTAGCACATATTCACAATCATTGACCCATCGAACTGAAGAGGAATCCGTTTTACCTTCGAATTCATCGACCTCCAAATCCATAGTTCTACGAAAAATAGTTTCCTTTTCCTCGCCATTTATAGTGGCTTTAAAAGAAAATGTTCCTATTTCAAAATCTTCACAATTTCGTTCCGGTGGTTGCCCACATGCCATGAACAAAAGAAAAATAGCAGCAGTAAGTAGATGTTTTGTCATAATTGCAAAGAAACGGAAACTAGTTGAAAGGGTCAATCCTTTTTAGGACTGAAAGTCTTAAAAGTACCATCCTTATACAATAATACAATTTGATAAGGCTCGTTCTCTTCCCCAGAATCCTTAATCTGAACAAGGGACTTGTCTTCACGGTGTTTTTGTAATACAATTTTAGTATCGTTCTGCTCTTTTGTGGAATCCATGGCTGGCTCCACATCTTCTTCTTTATAAAAAGAACCTTCGCCTTTTAACAGCCAATACAAATCTATCTCAGGGTAGGTTTGCACCAGTTTTATCACAAAGTCCAAACTGGGTTTATTTCTACCGTTTAATAAATGGGATATACTGGAGCGCTGTACGCCAATAGCATCTGCAAAAGCGGATACGGACAACCCCAACTGGTCAATAATGGTTTGTATGCGTGATACTATTCCTGAATTCACATATGTAAATTTTAATAAGATAAAAGTAATGAAAAATAAATACAGAACAATGACATTCATAAATTAATCATAATAATATTTAAACTAAAAATACACATAAATAATTTTATATAATTGATATTAAATTATTTAGTTGTTTACTAGAAAATTGTTTTTACAAAAGTAACAATACGTGCTTTGCGGTTGCGAAAATAGTTTACATAAGTACCATTTCGTTTTTTCAAATAGATACAATTGTAAATTCATCATATGGTACTTTTGTAAACGCTAATTAGAAATGCATATGATCGACCATTCACAATACAAGGAGGACTCCATACAGGGTAGATATATAAATTTGGACGACTTACAGTTTTGTTTCTCAAAATTATCAGTACCATTGATCCGTATCGGTAGCTCCGTTAACCAATCACACTTATATGCCTTTCAATTAGGAAAAGGACCTATTAAGGTTCTTCTGTGGTCACAAATGCACGGAAATGAATCGACCACGACCAAAGCGGTTTGGGATATGGTCAATTTTTTACAATCGAACGACCCCTTGGCACATATAATTTTAAAGGAATGTAGTTTAATGGTTGTTCCGATGTTGAATCCAGACGGTGCAAATGTTTACACTCGTGAAAACATAAACTGTGTTGACTTAAATAGGGATGCGAAGGATTTGTCTCAACCGGAAAGTGTTGCACTACGAAAGTTATTCGAGTCCTTCCAACCGGACTACTGTTTTAATTTACATGATCAACGCACCCTTTTTAGTGCCGGAAATACGGACAAACCGGCGACAGTTTCATTTTTATCACCTTCAAGCAATAAAGAGCGAGAGATAACAACAGCGAGAGAAATCGCAATGAAATTGATAGCCGGCATGAACGCTATGCTTCAAAAACACATACCCTGTCAAGTAGGTCGGTACGATGACGGCTTTAACGATAACTGCGTGGGGGATACCTTTCAAATGCTCGGCGTGCCCACGGTTTTATTCGAGTCTGGACACTATCCTGATGATTACGACAGGGAGGTGACGCGAAAATATATCTTCCTTTCGATGCTAGAGGCCTTGAAAACAATTTCAAATCAAGAAATTGACAAATTCAATGTTGGTGATTATTTTTCTATTCCGGGGAACCGTAAATTATTTTTTGATGTTATTATTGAAAATGCAACATTGTTAAATCCAACGATAAGCCCGGATGATAGAGTGGGGATTCGTTACAAGGAAGTTTTAAAGGATAACACGGTGATTTTCGAGCCACAAATTGCCGAAATTGGCATTCTTAAAGGTTTTTATGGGCATCGAACCATTGAATGTATTGATACAAAGGGGCTTGGATTTGCATCTTCTGATTCAGATATACAGGATTTACTTCTAAAGACAAAAAAATAAAAGCTAAAATTATCCAGTTCTTGCATTTTATTTAAAAAAAAACCATTTTTATTACGTAAATTTTCTTTTTTAACTAATTTTGCTGCAAAATCAATGTAATGAATAAAGTCAAGTTAGACGAAATAGATCACCAAATATTGGACATGCTAATCGACAATACCCGGACACCGTTCACGGATATTGCCAAAAAACTGCTAATCTCTGCGGGTACAGTCCATGTGCGGGTTAAAAAAATGGAGGAATCCGGCATAATCAAAGGGTCATCATTGACCTTGGATTACGTAAAGTTGGGATATTCCTTTATCGCATATGTTGGTATATTTTTAGAGAAAACCCACCAGACCAAGTTCGTACTCGAACGGCTTAGTCAGATACCTTACGTGACCGTAGCCCATATTACTACCGGAAAGTTCAATATTTTCTGCAAAATAAGAGCAAGGGATACGACCCACGCAAAAAACATTATTTTTAAGATAGATGATATTGATGGTATCAGTAGAACGGAAACTATGATTTCTTTGGAAGAAAGTATCAACGATAAAAGACGTTTGATGCACACCATCTTCAACGAGCTGTAACTCCACTAAACTTATATGTTACTTTCGGAACTACCTTCTTCTGAGTACAACCCTTTTTACCAGACCTATGTTATGGCTCTGGGCAATGTGGACTTGTTGGAGGAACTAAAAATGGGCAGAACCGCTTTTTTTGTCTCTTATGGATGAAATATCGGACAAGAAATTGGG
Organism: Algicola sp.; assembly: GCA_018222835.1. Classification (GTDB taxonomy): domain Bacteria; phylum Bacteroidota; class Bacteroidia; order Flavobacteriales; family Flavobacteriaceae; genus Flagellimonas. The sequence continues at coordinate 11,266 of JAAEZN010000057.1, forward strand.
TTTTGCCTATGCCGAAGGTAAATGGACTTTGGCAGAAGCCATTGTACATATAATCGATACGGAAAGAATTTTCCAATATCGCTCATTGCGCATCGCAAGGAACGATAAAACACCGTTGCCCGGCTTTGATCAAGATGATTATGTGCCGCAATCGAATGCCTCTGGCCGAAGCACGACCAGTTTAATCGAAGAATATAAGGCCGTTAGAGATGCGACCATAACTCTGTTTTCCTCTTTTGATGAAGAGGCAATGCTCCGAACAGGTATCGCCAGTGATTCAAAAATGAGTACGCGCGCACTGGGATTCATCATTAGTGGGCACCAAGCTCACCATGTTAAAATTATAAAGGAACGATACTTGGTCTAAATCAATAATCCGTTTCTTCATCCATTTCCTCGGAAACCGAATCTAAACTTTCTAGAGAGTCTTCTTCAAATTCAGAAGCCACTAAATCCTTGTCCAGTTCCTTTTCTATGGTTTCCTCAAAATTGGCAATAAAGTTGGAAAGACTTTTACTGATTTTCACCATATAAATGGTATCCGCTGTCTTAACTTCCACAGCCTCGATTACTTCCCCGTTTGGCTTTTTTATGGTAATAATATCATCGTCCCCATAGCCGTCGGGATAAGAGTCGATCAAAGTTGCAGCTACTTGGTGGTCCAACTTTTTGTAGTCTATCAAAATTCGTTTCATAATGGTTAGTTATAATTTCTAATCCTAAACTAGAAATTTTTGAATTTGATAGGCGCAGAGAGTTGCGTATGCGAAAAAAAAGTATGTGAACAGCTTATTCGCTGTAGTATGCAAATGCTTTTTGAAACAGTTCCTCTGGCACTTTTACATCGGTAACAGCTTCACCAATAGCCTGTAATAATACAAAATTGACATTCCCGTGGGAATTTTTCTTGTCGTATTTTAATAATTGTAGGATGGCATCAATGTCATTTTCGGTAAACTCAATGCGATTAAAATGTTGTGAGAACCCCGCTTTGATATCATTCAGAGCTAATCTGGACAATCCTCGAAGTTCGTGGGACAAATATCCTTCTAGGATCATACCTGCTGCTATGGCCTCACCGTGCAACAAAGTTGTTTTCTCCGGGTTATCCAAACAGTAAGATTCTATGGCGTGTCCCAAAGTATGGCCATAATTTAAAACTTTACGAAGACCCTGTTCTGTAGGGTCCAGCAAAACCACTTCGTTTTTAATGGCTATGGATTTTTGGATACAGTTTGCATCGGTGAAATTTTTATTTTCGATAAGATCTTTCCAGTATTCCCTATCCTGTATAAGCCCATGTTTCAGCATTTCGGCATAGCCACTTCTGGTTTGTCTTGCATCTAAGGTTTTTAGAAATTCAGGGAAAATCAATACCATTTGTGGTTGATTGATTACACCGACCTGGTTTTTCAACGAACCAAGATCAACACCTGTTTTACCTCCAATGGACGCATCTACCATGGACAGCAAAGTAGTGGGAATATTGATAAAATCAATCCCTCTTTTAAAGGTAGAGGCAACAAATCCACCCATATCGGTCAAAACACCACCGCCCAAATTGATCAAAAGGCTCTTTCTATCTCCGTCCAGATTCGAAAGATCTTCCCATAGCTGTAAGCAGGTATGTATGTGCTTATTCTCCTCTCCAGACACAATCTCCAAAATCGCATCCACCGGTCCGTCAAAAATATTTTTTAAAACTGGTAAACAATGCTCCTTGGTATTTTCATCTACCAAAAGAAATATTTTGGAATACTTTTTTTTGGCAACATGTTGATTAAGAGCAGCTTTTGCCAGTTCGTTAATATGTACCTCGTAAGATTGTGATTTAACCGACTCCATAATTTTATTTACACTGCTAAATAAAGACTAATTTTATATATATGGTTATAGATTCCGTACTTATCTTTGAATCTTTAATGTATTGTAAATAATGCGACCAAATTTTGAGAATACTGCAATAGCATTTGAGCTAAAGTCGGACTCCCAGCTGGAGCGAGCTTATTTTCTTTTTAAAATGATTTCCAAAGAGCCCTTGGTGCGAATTGGTACTGCGGTCACGAATTTTGCCATAAAGGCCCATCTTCCAGTTGAAGGATTGATTCGAGCCACGGTATTTGATCATTTTTGTGGCGGTATAAGCGAAAAAGATTGCTTGCCCATTATAGATAATATGTACGGCAATGGAGTGTACTCGATTTTAGATTATTCTGCCGAAGGTAAGGAAGCGGACAACCAGTTTGATTTTACCATGGAAAAAACCTTGGAGATCTTGGATTTTGTAAAAGAAAAGGACGCCATGCCCTTTGCTGTTTTCAAACCTACCGGTTTTGGTCGTTTTAAGCTTTTTGAAAAAGTGTCTGCAAGGGAGGAACTCACGGAATCTGAACAAGCAGAGTGGGGGAGAATTGTGCAGAGATTTGATAAAGTCTGCCAAAAAGCTTACGATTTGGATGTTGCTTTGTTGATCGATGCCGAAGAAAGCTGGATGCAAGATGCCGCGGATGACCTGATTTTGGATTTTATGCGCAAATACAATAAGAAGAAAGCCATTGTATTCAACACCTTTCAAATGTACCGTTGGGATCGTTTGGACTATATTAAAAAAGTATATGAACTAGCTACTGCTGAAGGTTTTAAAATTGGAGCCAAAGTAGTGCGTGGTGCCTATATGGAAAAAGAAAACGACCGTGCCCACGAAAAAGGTTACGAAAGCCCAATTTGCAAATCTAAGCGAGACACGGACGAAAATTATGATACTGCCATCGATTTTATGATGGAGCATTTGGAACATTTCATCATTTTTGCCGGCACGCACAACGAGCAGAGCAGTCTTAAGTTGGTGGACCTGATGGAAAAAAAAGGTGTCTCCTCGAATGATGGACATATCTGGTTTGGGCAACTATTTGGCATGAGCGACCACATTACCTATAATTTGGCCGCAGAAGGCTATAACTCTGTGAAATATTTGCCCTATGGCCCCGTTCGTGATGTAATGCCTTACCTGATCAGGAGAGCTGAGGAGAATACCTCTGTGGCCGGACAAACCTCACGGGAGCTTGCCCTTATCAACAAGGAACGAAAACGGAGAAAATTAGAGGATTAGTAGCCCAATTATAACAATTTCACCTTTTTCGACACCAATAAATCAAATCCTGCCCAAATGGAATTAGATTTAGTTAAAAAGAATTGGAAAAGATTGGACTTTACAGCTAACAATAGCATAGAAACTGATTTTTCAATAATCAAAAAGAAGGAATCGGTTCTGGCTTCAAATACCACTAAAAGGCTTTTTATTTTTTCAATTATCGAGTTTGTGCTTTGGGGGGTTCTGGGGATTATACTTCAGTTTTATTTTCAAAAGGATATACCCGACTCTTTTTTACAGTTTAAACCATTAATATATCTAGAAAAAGTAAATTATTTGGTTTTAGCTGCTTTTGTTGCTGCTTTTTTATGGTCGTATAATTCAATCAAAACAATTAGCGGGGTTCGAGAAATGCTATCCCGGATTTTAAAAACCAAGCAGCTTGTTACTTACTATGTTTACTACAATATCATAGTTTTTGCTTTTACTTTTTTAACAAGTTTTATTTGGGAGCTATTCAACAATGAACAATTAACGGAATTGCTGAAAAACAAACATGGATTAATAATCCCTGGACTGATAGTTTTTGGTATAGCGCTAACCTTTATATTCACCGTATTGGTTTATAGGGCGTATAGATTTTTCTATGAAAGATTTATTATAAACTTTAATGGACTATCGGTAAATCTGCGAGAGCTAGACAAAAAATAGAGGTTTCTAAGTCTGTGCTTGTGTATTTGTTGTTTATAAGCGATTTATAAATAACATTTGATATTTGTAAATCGGACAGAACTTATTTTGCACACTCTTTTCCTTGCACGGATATTTAATTCATGCAAATCTTTCCAAAAGAAATTATTGAGGATACTGCCCAGGCCTACATTCCAAAAAATGAAGTAAAAGGCAGGGCAGTTTATGGCCTAATACTAACTGTTGTTCTTCTAGCCATTTGTGCTATGCCTTTTTTAAAGGTGAAAATTTATAAAAATGCACAGGGCTTGGTCAAACCTTCCAAGGAACGAATTGCCATAAGAAGTCTTAATTCTGGAAAAGTATTGTTTTCCAATCTTGAGAGCAACAAATATGTAGAAAAGGGAGACGTGTTGCTCATTATTGAGAATAATGTTCTTACCGAACAAATTGCTTTAGCAGCGTATGATACAGAACGACTTTCAAAACAGATAAGAGACTTGGAATATCTATCAGGTCAAAAAGGAATACAAAACGATAGTATTCAATCCGTAAGATATCAAAAGGAATATTTTCAATTTTTAGAGTTTACTTACGAGCATAAAACTCGAATTAAAAAGTTGAAGATTGATTTTCAGCGCAACCAAAAACTTTTGGACAAAGGGGTAATCGCAAAAGCTGAATTTGAAAACATCAAATTGGAATATGATCTGGCATTAAATGCCTATAATCAATTCAAAAAACAACAATTTAACAAATGGGAGTCCAGTTTAACAGAGCTCAGAAATGAACTGAAAATCACCCAAAACAAGAACTCACAATATCTAGAAACCAAGAAAGAACATACCATAACGGCTCCAGTCTCTGGAGCTATAGTCAACTCTATAGGTATTGAAAGAGGAAGCCTTATTACTTCTGGATCTATGTTGGCCGAGATATCACCTGATACTAAACTGTTGGCAGAATGCTATGTCAGTCCTTTGGATATTGGGCTTATTGATAAATCGAAACCTGTCAATTTTCAAATAGATGCCTTTAACTACAACCAATGGGGGTTGGCAACCGGAAAAATTCTTGAAATATCCCAAGATGTTGAATTGATCAATGAGCAACCCGTATTTAAGGTCAGGTGCCAAATGAACGAGGGTTATTTGGAACTTAAAAATGGGGTACGGGGAACCATAAAGAAGGGGATGACCTTCAATGCCCGATTTGAACTTACCGAGCGTACGCTATACCAATTATTGTATGACAAGGTAGATGATTGGATGAATCCAACTAAACAGCATAGTCAAATCACTGCAATCGAGTAAAATGGGAAAAACAACCATCAAACAACACGATATTACAGATTGTGGAGCTGCTTGCCTAGCTTCTATTGCAGCACACTACAACTTTCAAATACCTATTTCTAGAATTAGGCAATATGCAGGTACCGATAAAAAAGGAACAAATGTTTATGGTCTTATTAAAGCGGCCGAGAAATTAGGGTTTGAAGCAAAAGGGGTCCGTGGTGATTTTGAAAGTCTATTTAAGATACCCAAACCAACCATTGCACATGTAATAGTTCGTGAACGACTACATCATTATGTAGTGATTTACGAAGTGACCAAAACATACATAAAGGTCATGGATCCTGGCACGGGGAAACTGGAAAAGCGAAGCCATGAGGATTTTAAAAAGGAGTGGACCGGTGTTTTGGTACTGATGTTGCCCAACGAAACTTTTAAAAAAGGCAATGAAAGGGTATCTGTATTCAAAAGGTTTTGGTTCTTACTGAAACCACATAGAGCAGTACTTATTCAAGCTTTTGTTGGTGCTTTGGTATACACGCTATTGGGTTTTTCTACATCTATCTATATTCAAAAGATAACGGACCATGTTCTGGTAGATGGAAATGCCCAACTATTGAACTTGTTGAGCGTTGTAATGATTATCCTATTAGTAGTCCAACTCGCTATTGGATATTATAAAGACACCTTTCTTTTAAAGACAGGTCAGCAGATTGATGCTCGGTTGATTTTAGGCTATTACAAACACTTACTAAAGTTGCCCCAACAATTTTTTGACACCATGAGAGTAGGGGAGATCATATCCCGGATCAATGATGCGGTCAAGATTAGAAACTTTATCAATGGAGTGTCCCTTAATCTGACGGTGAACATTCTTATCGTGATTTTCTCGTTTGCTTTGATGTTCACGTATTATTGGAAGTTGGCTCTGATCATGTTGATTATAATTCCGGTTTACACTTTAATTTATTGGATTGTAAACAAACTCAACAAGAAAGTAGAACGTAGGGTCATGGAAAATGCCGCCGATCTGGAAAGTCAATTGGTAGAGTCCTTGAATTCGGTAGGTACTATAAAACGATTCGGACTGGAAGATTTTGCGAACATCAAAACCGAGACTCGTTTTATTACACTTTTGAGAACGGGATACACTTCCGCATTGAACACCATTTTTTCCCAAACATCATCAAAAGCTATTTCCCAAGTATTCATCATAGTATTGCTTTGGACAGGTTCCGGATTTGTTATTGAAAGACAGATAAGCCCTGGAGAGCTATTATCGTTCTATGCCATTATTGGATATTTTACTGGGCCATTGAGTAGTTTGATAGGTGCAAATAAGGAAATTCAAAATGCCCTTATCGCAGCCGACCGGCTTTTTGAAATTATGGATTTGGAGCGAGAGGAGAAAGATAAAAATTTAGTGTTCAGTAGGGATAAGGTTGATGACATTACTTTCTCGGAGGTAAGTTTTCAGTATGGAACAAGGGTCGAAGTCTTTAAAAATTTAAACTTGACCATTCTGAAAGGCAGCATAACTGCCTTTGTAGGGGAAAGTGGCTCAGGAAAATCGACCCTTGTATCCCTCTTACAGAACATCTATCCCATAAATAAAGGCAAAATCCGAATCGGGGATATAGATATTAACCATATCGAAAACCATAGTCTCCGTAATTTGATAAGCGTAGTGCCTCAAAAGATTGACCTGTTTGCTGGGAATGTTATTGAAAATATTGCGGTAGGTGAGCTCCAGCCTGATTTTGAAAAGATTCACAAAATATGCAAGGACATTGGTATTTTAGATTTTATTGAGAGCCTTCCCAACGACTTTAGTACTTATTTAGGTGAAAATGGTGCATCCTTGTCAGGTGGTCAAAAGCAGCGGATAGCCATCGCACGGGCGTTATACAAAGATCCAGAAATTTTGGTGTTGGACGAGGCCACTTCCTCTTTAGATAGTAACTCGGAGAATTATGTGCAAAAAACCATTGATAATTTACGCTCCGAAGGCAAAACAGTAATCATCATAGCGCATAGGTTGAGTACTGTTATCAATGCGGATAAAATAGTGGTGTTGGACAAAGGAAGAGTTTTGGAAGAGGGCTCGCATTACCAATTATATGATCAAAAAGGTGCTTATTTTAAGTTGTGGCAACAACAAGTGCCTTCATTCCTATCGATACTTAAACCAATTAACTGATAAATCTTACAATTATGGCAAAACTTACACAACAAATAGCAGTTTTAGAAAGAATTGACCAATTGATTCGGTTAAAGGCCACAGGAAGGCCCAAACAATTAGCTGAAAGGCTAGAGGTTTCGGAAGCAACCGTATTTAGAATGATTGAGACGATGAAAGAACTTAATGCCCCCATTTGTTATGATCTGGCACGCCAAAGTTATGTGTACACCGAAACCACCAATTTTAAATGTGGTTTTTATGTGGAAGAATTGGATGAAACGTCTGAGCGGAACCTTTCGGGTGGGTATGGCTTTGGTAATATGAAACGATTATTGAAATTTTAACATTTTTTGCCTACTCACTCTCAAAATTTGAGAGTGGTAACTCCCATATTTGAAAAAGTAATCCAAAGCAGCGCGCAAAAGAAATTTCTGGTTTAGGTTACGGGAATTATTGTTTAATCCAAATTTGTTTAAAATGAAAAGTTTAGAAAGTTTTGGAGTTTGTGAGCTTACTACTCATGAACTAGATCAAATCAAAGGCGGGATTTGGCCAATAGTTGCTGCAGCATGTGGTATAGCTATTGCTGCAATGGCTGCAGGTTATTACTCAGGAAAAGCTTATTACTATTTAACTCATTAAC
>JAAEZN010000057.1:19173-21275 GCA_018222835.1 Algicola sp.
TTTTATGTGGAAGAATTGGATGAAACGTCTGAGCGGAACCTTTCGGGTGGGTATAGTTTCAAAAATATGGTTCAACTATTGGAATTTTAATTTCTAGAAAGTAGAATTTTATTCTTGAACAACGATTGTCTTAATTTAAGCAATGCTATAAGTATTCAACACCGGAAAACATAACACACGCAAACAAAGAATATAAAAGTAAGTTATCAATATGAGTTGCCTAAATTGTCTTTTAGGATTTTTTTGCTGTCTATCAGTCGTGTCATCTTTTTCTCAAGTTGCAATTTCTGGTAAAATAGTTGATAAAAATGGTGAACCCTTACCTTTCGTTCATTTACATATTGAAAACAGTAACATAGGGACAATTTCCAATGAAGATGGGTTGTTTCAAATAGCAACAAATCAATCTATTGGTAAAAAAAGGATAATAGTATCTGCAATCGGATACAAAACAGAAAAGATTTATGTTCAAGATGAATATAGGGTTATTTCATTGGAACAAGATATAACAACATTAAAAGGAGTAACCTTATTTCCAAAAGATTATGGAAAGGAACTGGTGGAAAAGGCAATTAATGCCATTCCGATTAATTATCCGAAAGTGGAAGAAAGGCATACCGGTTTCTTTCGGGAGACTACCAATTGGAAGAAAAACAAAACACCAATATACATTGCTGAAGCTGTAATAGAAGCAGTTAAAAAGCCATATTTCAAAAAGCATCTATCGGGTGACGTTAAAGTTAATAAGTTTCGCAAGTATGTAAATGAGCAATTGGATTCCCTAAATACAAGAATCTATGCCGGAGGCCATCACATCCATAGATTCGACATCGTGGCCAGAAGAGGCGCATTCTTGGGGAATCCAAATAGCTTTGAATACAAAATAAGGGATACTTTGACGCAAAAAGGTAAAGATATATTTAAAATCGAGTTCCAGAACAACAATGGACTATCAGGCCATGTTTTTATAATGGATTCTTCTTTTGCCATAGTAAAAGCTAAAATTAAAAATTCTTCATTCACGTCTTTCTTAAACGTTAACGGAAGGCAATATCTAGAGTATATAGTTACCTATGAACAGGGTGAGGATAGTATATGGAGATTCAAGTATTCCCGTTATGAAACTATTTTTGATAAGAAGAGTGGATCATTACAACTTATAAGCGATTATGTAACAACAAAAGTGGAAGCGAACGAAGGTATAATACCTTATTCTGAAAGATTGCAATATGGAGATATCTTATTGAATGAATCAAAAAAATATGAGCATGATTTCTGGAGTGATTATAACATTATCATACCTAATCAAGAGACAGAGAGCCTTTTCAAATCCATGGTTTATTCAAAAACAGTAAAAAATAAAAATCGTAAAAATAAACTGGTTGACTTTCTACGCAAAATTGACCATGAAATATTAATCTCAGGGAGTTGGTTAACTATGGATTCCAACACAACGACCTTTGATAACACGGCTTTGGTTGTTCAAGAGAATATGACTTCTTCAAAAGAGTATGCATTGGGCTTATCATATTCTCTGATGTATGAGATTAAATCAAATTTATTTCTTGGATATTCAACCGAAAATAAGATTTCTGAAACAGGAATAACTTCCCACGACTTAAGCCTGTCAAAAAGACTCAATGTCAATCCTAATGGTCGCCCAATATTCATATCTCCAGGTATGAATTTTGGGAGTCAAAAATTGGATTTCTTTATTGGAAGCTATAACATTCCTACTGATTTGGTTATTAATGGGAAGTCATTTGATACAGAGAAGGTAGATGTTTTTATCTCTCAAAAGAATATTAGGTTGCAACCCAATGTCTCGATTGGCATAGAAAAAAGTCGTCGCCTACTATTTAAGATATCAATTGGGCACAATTTTCAATTCAACGAAAAAAAAGGCCTTTTTTTTCAAGAAAACAGTGGGTTTTTTACATCTAAACAAAAGACTTTTCTCAAAAACAGAAATGAGAATTTATCTATAGACAACGCCAATAAAAATCTGTTACAAAACAATATAAATATTAAAGCTGGTGTAGTTTTTAGCTTTTGAAACTTTTAGCTGCCATTTATATGGCTCTTCTTGACAACATTAACAA
>JAAEZN010000058.1:0-355 GCA_018222835.1 Algicola sp.
TATTGTAACACAACTGAAATAAACACTTAACATACCTCTAACACGGCTTTTACAGCCCCCCTGTTTCTTTGCAGTTATTAACTAAAGGTTGAAATCGACCTAATTTAATTTAAACGAAAAAAACAACTTTAAAAATTATGAAAAAATTCATTTTTTCTATGTTGACCATCGCTTCCTTTGCGGTAAGCTCTTGTAGCGGCGACGATAATGGCGGTGGCACTGACCCAGCTGATGACGATCCTCCTGTTACAGGCGAAGAAATCACCAAGACTGGATTTATAACTGCAGATGAAACTTGGGCAGCCGAGAACATTTATGTTTTGGACGGAAAAGTAATCGTTGGCGACGGTATTAC
>JAAEZN010000058.1:455-21158 GCA_018222835.1 Algicola sp.
CAGCCGAGAACATTTATGTTTTGGACGGAAAAGTAATCGTTGGCGACGGTATTACATTGACCATTGAACCTGGTACCATTATTAAAGGTGCCGAAGGACAAGAAACCCTTGCTTCTGCTCTTGTAGTTGACCAAGGTGGTATATTGATTGCCGAAGGCACTCCTAGTTCCCCAATTATCTTTACCTCTGTATTGGATGGTATTGAGCCAGGACAGACAACCGGCACCTTGACTACTGCCGATACTGGTCTTTGGGGTGGTGTTATTGTTCTGGGCAAAGCCCCTATTTCCGTGAACGGTGATATAGAGGCTGCTCAAATCGAAGGACTTCCTGCCGATGAAGATTACGGACAGTACGGTGGAACAGACCCTGCAGATTACTCCGGATCCCTAAAGTACATCTCCATCCGTCACGGTGGTGTGGCCATTGCAGCCGATAACGAGATCAACGGATTGACACTTGGTGGTGTTGGTTCCGAAACTACTATTGATCACATCGAGGTTGTTGCCAACCAAGATGATGGTATCGAATGGTTTGGTGGAACCGTGAACGTGACCAACGCCTTGGTTTGGTCTCAAGGTGACGACGGTTTTGACGCCGACCAAGCTTGGACCGGTTCCATGACCAACGGTGTTGTTGTTATGTCCACTGAGTCCGGTTCCGCTCTTGAACTAGACGGCCCAGAAGGTAGTGCAGCTACAGAAGGGGGCTATACTTTTGAAGATATTACTCTTATTGGAGCCGGTACATCTAGTATGTATGCCGACCTTAGAGATGGTCTTATTGCAAATCTGAACAATATTTTCGCCTATGATTTCGGTGCTGCGGCAACTGTAAACATTAAAGGAGCTGATTCCGCCACAGAGCTTACCAACGATAGAATCGCTTTCTCCAACTGGGAAATTGTATTGCCAGAAGGTGTTCTTTTGACGGATATTATCGCTGGTGATTTTGCAGAAGGTGATGAAAGTAAATTTCTGGACAATGCAACTGCCGTGGGTACTGGAAGTGTAGGGGCGAACATCGATGTCTTCTCTTGGACGTTGGCCGCTTCGGAGAGCGCTATCCCTGCAGAGCCTTTAGGAACAACTATCACAAAAACTGGTTTCTTGACTATTGATGAAACTTGGACAGCCGAGAACATTTATGTTTTGGACGGAAAAGTAATCGTTGGCGACGGTATTACATTGACCATTGAACCTGGTACCATTATTAAAGGTGCCGAAGGACAAGAAACCCTTGCTTCTGCTCTTGTAGTTGACCAAGGTGGTATATTGATTGCCGAAGGCACTCCTAGTTCCCCAATTATCTTTACCTCTGTATTGGATGGTATTGAGCCAGGACAGACAACCGGCACCTTGACTACTGCCGATACTGGTCTTTGGGGTGGTGTTATTGTTCTGGGCAAAGCCCCTATTTCCGTGAACGGTGATATAGAGGCTGCTCAAATCGAAGGACTTCCTGCCGATGAAGATTACGGACAGTACGGTGGAACAGACCCTGCAGATTACTCCGGATCCCTAAAGTACATCTCCATCCGTCACGGTGGTGTGGCCATTGCAGCCGATAACGAGATCAACGGATTGACACTTGGTGGTGTTGGTTCCGAAACTACTATTGATCACATCGAGGTTGTTGCCAACCAAGATGATGGTATCGAATGGTTTGGTGGAACCGTGAACGTGACCAACGCCTTGGTTTGGTCTCAAGGTGACGACGGTTTTGACGCCGACCAAGCTTGGACCGGTTCCATGACCAACGGTGTTGTTGTTATGTCCACTGAGTCCGGTTCCGCTCTTGAACTAGACGGCCCAGAAGGTAGTGCAGCTACAGAAGGGGGCTATACTTTTGAAGATATTACTCTTATTGGAGCCGGTACATCTAGTATGTATGCCGACCTTAGAGATGGTCTTATTGCAAATCTGAACAATATTTTCGCCTATGATTTCGGTGCTGCGGCAACTGTAAACATTAAAGGAGCTGATTCCGCCACAGAGCTTACCAACGATAGAATCGCTTTCTCCAACTGGGAAATTGTATTGCCAGAAGGTGTTCTTTTGACGGATATTATCGCTGGTGACTTGGCTCCTTCCGATGCTGTAAAATTCACAAACAACGCTACAAACATAGCCACTTCCAGTGATGCCACTGTTGGTGCGGATACTTCTGCATTTGCTTGGACGTTTGCATCCAGTGAAGAAGCATTCTAAACGCAGATAATACTCTGAAAATATAATGTCCAAAGGTTCTTTTCCAAGGCCTTTGGACAATTTTGTTAAATAAGATAATGCTACTTAAATTTTAAAAATGCTAAAAAATATTCTTTTGGCGGCCACCTTGTTTCTTTCACATTGGTGTTTTGCCCAGAACGGGGCCATTAGTGGAAAAATTATGGATGGTGAGTTTAATGATGTACTGCCATTTGCTAACGTAGCCATAAAAGGCACTACAATTGGAACCACTTCAGATTTTGAAGGAGCCTATAGTATGGAAATTGAACCAGGCACATATACCGTCACCTTTTCTTTCCTTGGATACACAAAGCAAGAAATTACGGGTGTGGTTGTTGAGGCCAACCAAACAGTATCTGTTAATGTCACCCTACAACCCGCAACGTCCCAATTGGATGAAATTGTACTTACCACAACAGTCCGAAAAAACACCGAAGCCTCCGTACTGAACTTGCAAAAAAATTCTGTTACGCTCTTGGATGGCCTATCTTTGGAATCCATTAAAGCAACAGGTGCAAGCAATATAGCCTCCGCGATAAAAAGAGTCCCTGGCGTATCGGTACAGGAAGGCAAATATGTTTATGTTCGCGGGCTCGGAGACCGATATACAAAATCCATTTTGAACGGAATGGATATTCCAGGACTTGACCCAGACAAGAATACTGTTCAAATGGATATCTTCCCTACCAATATCTTGGAAAACGTAATCGTTTTAAAATCTGCTTCAGCGGAACTCCCAGCTGACTTTACAGGTGGAGTTGTCAACATTGTAACAAAAGACTTTCCTACACAAAAACAAATGTCCATATCTGCATCGGTAGGCTACAACCCGAGCATGCACTTTCAAGACAATTATTTAAGCTACGAAGGTGGCAGCTCAGACTTCTTAGGATTTGATGATGGAACAAGAAATTTACCTTTTCCATCAAACAGAGATGTACCCAGCCCCTCAGATTCACAAAATAATGGCTCTTTGGAAGGATTGACAAGGTCTTTTAACCCTGTTATGGCCACAGAGCAACAAACTTCGAAACCTGACTTTAGCTTAGGGTTTAGCTACGGTAATCAATTCAATATTGGAGAAAATAGATTAGGGTTTATTGCTTCACTCGATTACAAGAACACAACAATTTTTTATGAGGGTTTTGAAAACGGCATCTATCAAAAAGCCCCAGAGAGTGAAATCAATGAACTGCGTTTTGACAGAAGACAGCGTGGAGACCTAGGCTCCAACAATGTGTTGGCCTCTGCTTTGGGCGGTCTTTCATATAAAACAGGAAGGTCCAAATATCAATTAAACTTGCTTCACATACAAAACGGCGAATCAAGAGCTGCACTTTTTGAGCAACGCACCGAAATTTCTAACGCCATTGATGTAATAAAAGACAACTTGGAATACTCTGAGCGTTCTGTTTCCAACCTATTACTTTCCGGCAAGCATACTTCAGAAGACGCCTCCTTTGTAGCGGAATGGAGTTTATCCCCCACTTTGTCCAATGTTCAGGACAAGGATGTTAGGCTAACAACATTTATCATTAACCCCGATGGTTTCACCATTAGTTCCGATGCTGGTTTCCCGGTTAGGTTATGGAGAGACTTGGAAGAAGTCAATGCCGTGGGAAAAATTGACTTTTCCAAAAGTTATGAATTATTTGGAAATAAGTCCATGTTCAAATTTGGAGGCCTTTATAGCTACAAGAAAAGAGATTACAGTATCTATAATTATGATATTGCATTCTTCAATTTTAGCACAGCGAGCCTAAACGGTGATCCAAATGCAATCTTAGCCGACGAAAATATTTGGACAACAGATAATCGTTCCGGCTCCTACATTAGAGGAAACTTTCAGCCAGCAAACACCTTTGAATCAGAACAAAATACAATGGCATTTTATATTTCCAATGAGTTTAAATTTGCTGAAAAGTTTAGAGCTGTTTTAGGTTTAAGAGCCGAACAGTTCACCACTTACTTTACAGGTCAGAACAATACAGGAACAGAAGTTTATGAAGATGAAAAAACAATAGACGAATTGGACTTTTTCCCTTCTGCCAACTTAATTTATGAGTTTAAGGAAAATACAAACCTTAGACTTTCGTACTCAAGAACTACAGCTCGCCCAAGTTTTAAAGAATTATCCATTGTACAAATACCGGACTTATTGACAGGCATCCTTTTTCTTGGAAACTTGGAACTACAGCCAACTTACATAGACAATTTTGACTTTAGGTTTGAGGTATTTGGAGAAAAAACACAAATGCTCGCGATAAGTAGCTTTTACAAAAAGTTTACCGACCCAATAGAAATTGTAGCCTATGACATTACTGCCCCGAACCAATTTACCCCTCGTAATGCTCCATCCGCAACTGTATTTGGTGTTGAATTGGAAGGTAGAAAAAACTTAGGGTTTATCTCTGATGGGTTGAGGAATTTAAGCATTAACCTTAACGTGTCCATTATCGATTCCAAAATTGATATGGCGCGCGGTGAAAACCAAGAGTACGAATCTCGCCAGATTTTTGCCAGAGATGGCGAAACCATCAAGGACAACCGAGATTTACAAGGACAATCCCCATATCTAATAAATGCCGGTCTTAACTACGACAACAGAGAGACCGGATTGGAAACGGGGATTTTCTACAATGTACAAGGTAAAACTTTGGAAGTGGTCGGTTTTGGACAAAACCCAGATGTTTTTACACAGCCATTCCATAGTTTAAACTTCAATTTTTCAAAAACCATAGGTAAAGAGAAACGCTCTAAAATTAGCCTTAAGGCAAACAACATCCTTGGTGACGAAAGGGTAAGTTTGTACGAATCCTTTGGAGCCTCAAAACAAAATTTCTCTTTTAGAGATCCAGGAATGTCCTTCTCCTTAGGCTATAGCCTAAGTTTTTAAGACAATCCCACATTACGGTTTAAAAAGAGCCCTCGATAAATCGAGGGCTTTTTTTTGCATTTCATCGAAAAGTAACCCTCTATTCATCAATTGGTTCCAGTTTCGCAAAGCAATTTTTATATATTTGTGGCATACCGTTTGCAACCATTAACGTATGAAGCACTTTTACTTCGTCATTTTTTTATTTATCTGTACACTTGGATTTTCTCAGGAAAATGCCAGGTCCAGTGCCGATATTGACGGCTTCAAGCTTTATCCTAACCCAGTTACCAACGGTAAAGTTTATATAGAAACTTCACTCAATGCCCCAAAAAAAATTCTTGTTTTCGATGTATTGGGCACACAAGTATTGGAAACTACAATTTTAGGAAAGGAACTCAATCTTTCCGATTTGGATAAAGGCGTCTATATTTTACGGGTATTCGAAAAGGACAAAATAGCTACTAGAAAGCTCATTATAAAGTAGTTCCCCCGATTTTAAACCTATTTTTGCATTCCTAAACAACAGCATTCAACGCTTTACCACCGGATTTAGTGTTTTCACAACATAATATGGTATAGGTTGGCCCGGTTACCTACTTTTATATTGCACATTGACCCCAAATCAGCAATATGAAGAAAATCTACTTTGTTTTACTTATGGCTTTACCTTTACTTTCTTTCAGTCAGAAGCTGGTAACAGTGAACAATGAGCCCATTCAAGAGCTCAAGGGTTTTAAAATGTACCCCAATCCAGCATATGGAAGTGAAGTGTATATTACAACGGAATCCAACGGAACCAAAGAAATCAGAGTTTATGATGTTTTTGGCGAAGTTGTGCTAACAAAACGAATAACCACCAATACTTTGGACATATCCAGATTGGTTCCAGGGGTTTATGTACTCCAGGTGACGGAACGTAAAAAAACAATGACCCGAAAATTAGTGATCAAATAAAATTGCCCAACATTTTTAAAGCCCTTTTCAACAAGGGCTTTTTTATTTTTAGGTAATTTTGGGGCTCAATGACACAGTTTGATACCCATCGCATATTTTCCATCTCCAACGCTAACGATTTTGACCGAGTAGCATTGGATGTTTTTAAGTTTCAGTATGGGAACAACAAAGTCTATCAACAATTTTGCAACCATCTAAATAAGACACCAAAAACTGTTTCGCAAACACAGGACATACCGTTTTTGCCCATATCTTTTTTTAAAACCCATCCTATAGTTTCCACGGAAAAAGAAGCAAAGACTATTTTTACCAGTAGCGGCACCACAAAAACAACCACCAGCAAACATTATGTGCCAGATATCGGACTTTACAAAAAAAGTTTTTTGACTGCTTTTGAAGCATTTTATGGCTCACCAAAGGAGTTTTGCATTTTGGCCTTATTACCTTCTTATCTGGAGAGAGAAGGATCCTCCTTAATATACATGGTCAATGCATTAATTAAAAAATCCGCACACCCAAGCAGTGGTTTTTATCTTCATAATCTCAAGGAACTCCATCAAAAACTACAGGAGTTGGAGCAAAAGGACACCAAAGCCCTGTTAATAGGCGTTTCCTTTGCTCTATTGGATTTAGTGGAAGAATTCCCGATGAACTTAAAAAATACTATTGTGATGGAAACAGGTGGTATGAAAGGCCGTCGCAAAGAATTGATCAGAGAAGAGCTGCACCAAGTTTTATTGGAAGGATTGGGTGTACGGAAAATACATTCCGAATATGGAATGACGGAGCTTTTGTCCCAAGGATATTCCAAAGGTGATGGTATTTTTCAGACCCCGCCTTGGATGAAAATCATTACCAGGGATACCGAAGACCCATTATCGATCCAGTCAACCGGAAAAACGGGAGGCATCAATGTAATCGATCTAGCGAACATATACTCTTGCTCATTTATTGCTACACAAGATTTAGGAAAAACCTACCCGAATGGAACATTTGAAGTTTTGGGCCGTTTTGATGATTCCGATATCCGCGGTTGTAATTTGATGGTCTTGTAAAATAGCATAGTCCACACATCCATTTATACATAAAACACATCCTTTCACAACATCATAATCTACCCGTTATCAATATTTTATGTAATTTATTCAGATAACCAAACAATCAAGATTATGAATAGAAGTACTTTTTTAAAAAGAAGCGCCCTATCTGCAGCGGCATTGGCTTCTTTACCTGGATTCGCCCATTTTAAATCAAAAGAAGAAAAAGACAACCAAACCTTGAACCCTAAAATTGTAAGAAATGGCGAGGGTAAAAAAGTAAATGTAATTGGCGACCAACAAACATTTAAACTGACCAGTAAGGACACCAACGGTCTCTTTACTTTAATCGAGGAAGTAAATCCTCCCGGCACCATGATCCCTCCTCATGTACACACCAACGAGGACGAAATCTTCAAAGTTTTGGAAGGTGAACTGGAAGTTACTGTAGGTGGTGAAACTACAATTTTAAAGGCAGGCGATTTGGCATTTGCCCCTAAAAATGTACCGCATACATGGAAAGTGGTCGGGGACCAAGATTGCAAAACCATTCTCAGCGTTTTCCCTGCAGGACTGGAATTGATGTTCGAAGAATTGGGCAATCTACCTCCTGGACCTCCTGATTTTGCCAAAGTAAGCGAAATATGTGGTAGATATGGAATTACATTTATAACCTAATAAAAAAGCCATCTAAAAGATGGCTTTTTTATTTTACTGAAAATTCAAGAGGATTATTATCGCCAACCTGAACTTGTTTCAGGTCCTCATGTTTACATAAGTTCAACATTGTGGGATTCTGAAATAAATTCAGAATGATGCCTATTTTTTTTGACCTCCGCTAAATTTTTATTCCGCTATCAATACAAAATAATTTTTCTTGCCCCTTTGTAGCAGCACAAATTTATTATTGATCAAATCTGATTCTGTAATCAGGTAATCCTCTTTTACCTTTTCCTTGTTCACGGAAATGGAATTCTGTTTTAACTCTCTCCTTGCCTCTCCATTGGAACCTAAAAAATCGGTTTTGGCGGCCAGAGCACCGATCATATCCAAACCTGGATTTAGCTCCCCTTTACCAATAGTAGCTTGTGGCACCCCATCAAAAACATCCAAAAAAGTTTTTTCATTGAGTTGCTTTAAGTCTTCAGAAGTTGACTTTCCAAAAAGAATGTTGCTCGCTTTGATCGCATTGTCCAAATCTTCCTGAGAATGGACCATGATCGTTACCTCTTCTGCCAATTTCTTTTGAAGCGCTCTCATATGTGGGGCCTCCTTGTGTTCAGCAACTAAATTCCCTATCTCTTCCTTACTTAAAAATGTAAAGATCTTGATATACTTTTCTGCATCCTCATCAGAAGTATTCAACCAGTATTGGTAGAACTTATAGGGAGATGTTCTTTCTGCATCCAGCCAAATATTGCCTCCTTCGGTTTTTCCAAATTTGGTCCCATCTGCCTTGGTAATCAATGGACAGGTAAGTGCATACCCTTTTCCACCACCAATTCTTCGGATAAGTTCCGTGCCCGTGGTGATGTTGCCCCACTGGTCGCTACCCCCCATTTGAAGGCTGCAATCATGGTTCTGGTAGAGGTATAAAAAGTCGTACCCCTGCACCAACTGGTAGGTGAATTCGGTAAAGGACATACCTTCCTTGGCATCGGACGAAAGACGTTTTTTTACGGAATCCTTGGCCATCATATAATTAACTGTGATGTGCTTTCCAACATCCCGGATAAACTCTAAAAACGAAAAGTTCTTCATCCAATCGTAATTGTTTACCAATACTGCGGCATTGGGCTCCCCGCTTTCAAAATCCAAAAAGCGGCTCAATTGTGATTTTATCGCCTCTTGGTTATGGCGCAGCGTTTTTTCGTCCAGCAAATTTCTTTCAGCCGATTTCCCGGATGGATCACCGATCATTCCTGTGGCGCCCCCTACCAAAGCATAAGGCTTGTGCCCTGCCAATTGAAAGTGTTTTAACATCATTACACTTACCAAATGGCCAATGTGCAGGGAATCCGCAGTCGGGTCTATCCCCACATAAGCGGCCCGCATTTCTTCCATAAGGTGTTCCTCGGCTCCAGGCATCACATCGTGTACCATTCCCCTCCATTGTAGTTCTTGGACAAAGTTCTTCGTCATGATCAGTTTTTTGGAATAGCTGCAAATATAAAATGAAGTTGGCATTTTGCTGAATATTTCCAGCACAAATAGGTACTTTTACAGCATGATTTTGGTTACAGGAGGCACTGGACTGATCGGTTCCCACTTACTTTTCCATTTAATCAGCAATGGGAACAGGGTCAGGAGCAATTTTAGGACAGAATTATCCATTGATAAAGTCCGCAGAGTTTTCGGATATTATACCGACAACCCGTCCGATTTGGTCGCACAAATTGATTGGGTAAAGGCAGACATTACCGATCTAGGCGATTTGGACTCCCTTTTTGAAGGTGTATCTCACGTTTATCACTGTGCCGCCCTGATTTCTTTTGACCCAAAGGATTTTAAAGTTCTGGAACGCACCAATGTTGAAGGTACCGCGAACATTGCGAACCTTTCCTTAAAGCACAAAGTAAAGAAACTGTGCTACGTGAGTTCTATCGCTGCTATAGGGCCAAGCTTAAAACAGAAAGGGGTAACCGAGGAAACAGAATGGAACGAAACCAAGGCATCTGTTTACGGAATCACCAAGCATGAGGCCGAACTCGAGGTTTGGCGAGCATCTCAAGAAGGTCTTTCTGTTGTGATCATCAACCCAGGAGTAGTGGTCGGTCCCGGTTTTTGGAAATCTGGCAGTGGCACCTTTTTCACCTATGCGGCCAAAGGAAAAAAACATTTTATCCCCGGAGGAACTGGTTTTGTTGGCATAAACGATGTAGTGAACGCGATGACAGACCTGATGAATTCCGATATTAAAACGGAGCGATTTATCTTGGTCAACCAAAATATGTCCTACGGACAATTATTTCAGAAAATTGCACCAAAATTGGGTGTTGACCCACCGTCCAAGAAAATTTCCAAATTTATGCTGGAACTCTTTTGGCGATTGGATTGGGCAAGAAGCCATATATTCGGAAAAAGAAGAAAGCTTTCCAAAATTATGGCCAAAGGATTGTATCATCAGGAAATTTACAGTAGTCAAAAAATACGGTCGCAATTGGATTTTATGTTTGAGGACATGAACGCATCTATTGCTTTTTGCTGCGACAAGTTTATGAAGAGGGAGTAGTTGGTTTCATTGCTTTTCTTTCCTTTACTTCCTTTAACGTATCAGCTCGCTTTAAATTAGCTGCACGAACACTATCGTTTCGCCTTTTTCCGATAGCTTCCAATGTGTCTTTTTTCCGCTTTACCCTCGATTCAACGCCTTCATAAATAGCCTGATACTCCAATGGAAGGGATGCATAATAAAGGTCGCTCTGGGAAAACTGAGTACTATCTATATTATATTTTTTATAAATAAACTCCATAATATCTATACCGGAATCTTTAAATTTTCTGCTAGCAGAAGATTGTGCCGCATTAAAAATTGCCAGATCATGAAGAATATCCATCATTTGTTCCTTTGGGATAAGATTCTCCGGCTCTTCCACTACTTTTTCGGCACAGGAAACCATCAAAAATAAACCGATAAAAAAAAGTATGGTGTGTTTCATCCCTTACCGATTAAAGGTGAGTCTTTTTGCATTTTTTCCTGAATGGAAATTACCATTTTCGAACGCCAACAATCCATTTACAAAAGTTCGTTTTATTTCGGAGTTAAATGTAACACCTTCAAAGGGAGACCATCCACATTTATAGAAAATATTATCTTTTTTAACCTCGTTTTTAGAACCTCGGCCTACCTGTACCAAGTCGGCAAAATACCCTTCACGAACAAACCCACGTCTATCAATATCAAAAAGTTTAGCGGGATTGTGGCACATTTTCTCTACCATTTTTTCCAAGGTAATAACACCTTCTTGTTCTTTTTGTAGCATGGCCGATAGCGCATGCTGCACCAACGGTCCACCAGAAGGGGCCTTAGTATAAAGATTGTCCTTTTCTTCGATAGTGTGCGGCGCATGATCCGTGGCCACTATATCAATACGGTCGTCCAAAAGGGCTTCCCAAAGCTTATCTCTGTCGCTTTTGGTCTTAACAGCGGGATTCCATTTAATAAGTGTTCCTTTTTTGGCGTAATCCTCATCCGAAAACCAAAGATGATGGATGCAGACTTCCGAAGTGATCTTCTTGTCTTCCAAAGGAATCTCATTGGTAAACAGGTCGGTTTCAATCCCTGTGGATAGATGAAACACGTGCAACCTTGCACCTGTTTTCTTGGCCAAGGCAATTGCTTTTGATGAACTAAGGTAGCATGCTTCTGCGCTTCGGATAATGGGGTGCATCTCTATGGGAATATTATCCCCGTACATCTCCTTATATTTCTCCAAATTGGATCTAATGGTTCCCTCATCCTCACAATGGGCGGAAATAACCATTTCGGTATTGCTAAAAATCTGTTCCAATACCTGTTCGTTGTCCACCAACATATTTCCTGTAGAAGAACCCAAAAACAATTTAACCCCGGAGCAAGCATTCTTATCCAACCGTTTTAGCTCCTCCAAATTATCGTTTGTACCTCCAAAAAGAAAAGAATAATTGGCGAACGAATCCTTTGCCGCAATGGCAAATTTGTCCTCCAACTTTGCATTGGTGGTTGTTTGTGGATTTGTATTGGGCTGCTCCATAAAAGTAGTTATGCCCCCTGCAATGGCCGCCCTGCTTTCCGTGGCAATGGTTCCTTTGTGAGTAAGCCCTGGTTCCCGAAAATGTACTTGATCATCTATAACACCGGGCAACAAAAGGTCCCCATCCAAATCGATCACCTTTGCATTGGGATCGGATATATCGGCATCGATACGGGAGATAAAATCATCCTCCAGCAACACATCGGATTCAAAAATGCTGTTCTCATTTACAATTTTGGCGTTTTTCAACAGAATTTTTGACATAACTAAAAGTTCTTTTTAAAAAATACACTTCTAAATTTCATAGCTATCACACCAAAAATGGCCTCTCGGATAATTGCCGAGTTCATTTTTGATTTTCCTTCTACCCTATCGGTAAAAATAATCGACACTTCCTCTATCTTGAATTTTTTGAGGTAGGCTCTATATTTCATCTCTATCTGAAAGGCATACCCTATGAACCGTACGTTGTCCAAATTAATGGTCTCGAGCACCTCTCTTTTGTAGCAGATAAAACCGGCAGTAGGATCGTGCACTTTCATTCCTGTAATGAACTTCACATAAAACGAAGCCCCATAAGAAAGTAAGATTCTGGCCAAGGGCCAGTTGACCACATTGACTCCTTTTTTATAACGAGAGCCCACGGCAACATCGGCACCGTTCAAACATGCACGGTGTAATCGGGATAGGTCGGCAGGTCTATGTGAAAAATCGGCATCCATTTCAAAAATGTATTCATATCCTTTCTTCAAGGCCCATTTAAATCCATGAATGTACGCCGTTCCCAGACCCGACTTTTCTTTTCGGACTTCTAAAAAAAGGCGCTCCGGAAACTCATTTTGTAATTTCCGGACACAATCCGCAGTACCATCAGGGGAGTTGTCATCTACCACGAGCACATGAAAATCCTTCTTTAGATCAAAGACCGTTTTTATAATGGCCTCGATATTTTCGATTTCATTGAATGTGGGTATAATGACCAAGCCGTCTGACATTCGCACTGTATTAGATTGTCAAAAATAAGGTTTTCTATCTTGCCTACACAAGTAACCTTTGGCAAGTAATATTACCACTGGTTCAATATTTGTAACTTTGCCCTTTTTAAAACCCATTTTGATGTCTCAAAAGTTTCCCAGACTTTTTTTAATCCTGTTAGCGGTTCTTTTTGTACTCAATCTTATTCAGGCTTCGGTAACGGAGTTGATTTACGATGAGGCCTATTATTGGTACTACGCGCAAAACTTGTCCTGGGGGTATTTTGACCATCCTTCCATGGTTGCTTTTTTGATCAAGCTAAGTAGTTTTTTCTTTGATGGAGAACTTGGTGTAAGGTTTATGAGCACCATACTTTCGGCAGGAACCTATGTATTGTTATGGCTATTGGTGGATAACCCCAAGAAAAAGGATTATGTGGTTCATTTTTTCTTGTTGGTGTTTTCTTTTACGTTGATGAATGCCTATGGTTTTTTAACCTTGCCAGACACCTCATTACTGTTCTTCACGGCATTGTTCCTTTGGTTGTACAAACGCTTTCTTGCCAAGGAGGGTATCTTGACCACCTTTTTACTGGGCTTGACCATGGCGGCTCTTATGTACAGTAAGTACCATGCGGTATTGGTAATCCTGTTTGTTTTTCTTTCCAATTACAAACTAATTTTCAACAAAAAAGCATGGCTGGCAGTAATTTTGGCCCTGATTTGCTATATCCCTCACTTTGTTTGGCTTTATCAGAACGACTTTGCCTCCATTACCTTCCATTTGTACGAACGGCCCAACCAAGCCTATTCTTTCGATGAGTTTACTTTGGGATATTTTCTGAATATTATCGCAATAATCGGTCTCTTGTTCTATTGGATCTACGGCTCCCTTTTCAAGTTCAAGACCAAGGATACCTTTTCCAAAGCATTGATTTATTTAGTGTATGGTGTTTTGATTTTCTTTTTTATCTCCAGTTTCAACAGAAGGGTGCAAGCACAGTGGACCATTGTTATTTCTATCCCGTTGGCAATAATTGCTTTTGATTACCTTATTCAAAATGCCAAAAGCAGAAAATGGATGTACCGAATTGGTATAGTTAGTTTGGTTCTATTAATGTATGCTAGGGCTTGGATGATATATTACCCTTTGTTCCCCATGCTTTATGAAACCCACGGCAACAAAGTTTGGGTCAAAGATCTTAAGGAAAAATCCGGTGGGGTACCGGTAGTTTTTGAAAACTCGTACCGTCGCGCCCCTAAATATGAGTTTTATTCGGGTGTTCCGGCCGTATCTCTAAATAATTTCATGTACCGTAAAAACCAATATTCCATAGATGGTTCCGAAGAAAGGGTTCGCGGTAAAAAAGTATTGTACGTATCCAAATACAAAAAAAGTGGCGATGTGACCTATATGCATTTGGACAGCACAATATTTTTTGGGAATTACATAGATAATTTTCAATCGTATAGAAGTTTAAAATGTATTGTGGAAAAAGAGAAAAACAAGATGGGATATGCCCTTAAAGTGTACAACCCTTATCCTTTTGATATTCCCTTGGAGCAATTGAAATACACCATCTCCTACTCCAATAAACATAAACAGGTTAAAGAGATGAAGGCTTTAAAAGTTAAGAAGCTAAATCCCGAAACAACTGCTCTACAGTCCAAGGATACCGTTTTCTACAAGTTTGAACTACCCTTGTCCACAATGGAAAGCCCATCGTATTTTAGGATTGGAATTTCTGAAAATGGCCTGCCTCCGGGACTAAACGGAAACCCTATTAAAATTGAATAATGAACCCGATCGAGAAAACAATCATTTCGATAGACTGGATGACACTTATGCTGTTTGCCAGTTTGGTTGTTTTGGCCTTGGGCAAGTATTTGTACCACAAGAAGTTCTTAAATTTCATTATTCTTCCTTTTAACGATAAATACATTCTTCTACATAATAAAAAAGGACAATTTTCCCATTGGTTCCATCTTCTTTTGACCCTTTTTCAGCTCATCAATATTTCGCTGTTCCTTTATTTAACCTTAAGAGCTTTTTCATTGTTACCTGAGGGCGAATCGCCCACCATTTATTTTATTCTACTAGGTTCCTTGGCCTTGTTCGAACTAGCTAAATTTCTGGTTCAGATGTTCACCGGATTTGTATTCAATAGCATGGGATTGATCGGAGGCCTGATCTTTGGCAAAATGTCCTATCTAAACTATAGCAGCCTAATAGTATTGCTTGCGAACATATTATTGATTTATATCTCAACAAGCTCAAAAACAATAATATATATTGCTATTATTTGTATTCTGCTCATAAATATCATTGGTACGGCCAAGCTATTAAAGAACTATCAAAAAGCACTGTTCCCGTATTTTGTCTATTTTATTTTGTACCTTTGCGCACTCGAAATTGCGCCCTTGGTGTTAATTGGAAGCTATTTAAAAGGTTGATAACTTATGAAAGTAAAAACAATTTTGGTTTCCCAACCAGAACCCAAAGTCGAAAACTCACCTTACTCAAGACTAATTGAAAAAGAGAGAATTAAAGTAGATTTCAGACCATTCATTCATGTTGAAGGCGTAGAAGCCAAGAATGTTAGGCAACAAAAAATCGACTTGAACAACTTTTCCGCAATTATTTTGACCAGCAGAAACTCTGTTGACCATTTTTTTAGGATTGCTGACGAAATGCGCTTCAAGGTACCAGATTCAATGAAATATTTTTGTCAGTCAGAGGCCGTTGCCTATTACTTACAAAAATATGTAGTGTATCGTAAGAGAAAAATCTATGTTGGCAAAAGGGCTTTTAACGAATTGATTCCTTTGATCAAAAAGTATAAGGATGAAAAATTCTTATTGCCATCATCCGATTCCTTAAAACCGGTTGTTCCTGAATTATTGGACGAATTGGGCGTGAATTGGACCCGAGGGATTTTCTACAAAACCGTGATCAGCGACCTTTCCGACCTTAGAAATGTGTATTACGATATCTTGGTGTTCTTTAGCCCTTCCGGCATTGAATCCTTGATGAAGAATTTCCCGGATTTTGAACAGAACGATACTAGAATTGCTGTTTTCGGAAATAGTACCGTAAAGGCGGCAACCAATGCAGGGCTTAGAATCGATATTCAAGCGCCAACACCAGAAACTCCATCGATGACCATGGCACTGCAGAAGTACATTACCAGTGTAAACAAATAAAGACGAAAATTTTACCAATAAAAAAGCCCCGAAAATCGGGGCTTTATTTTTTTAGAATGCATACCGTTGTGGCCCTCCCCTTCGAATTTCTTCGCTGGCATAAGACTCGAACTTTTTAAAGTTCTCCCTAAAGGCATTGCTCAATTTAAAAGCTGTTTTGTAGTAAGCCTCATCATTGTTCCAAGTAGTTCTTGGACTAAGCACTTCTTTTGGTACTCCAGGACACTCCCTTGGCTGTGCGACCCCGAATACGGAGTGAATATGGTAATTTTCATAATTGTACAGCCCAAGTTCACCTGTTAGTGCGGCACTGATCATCGCCCTAGTATATTTTAATTTCATTCGGGTACCAACACCGTAGGGCCCGCCGGTCCAACCTGTGTTCACCAACCATACATCCACACCGGATTCCTTCATTTTTTTACTTAACATTTCTGCATATTTGGCAGGGTGCAGCGGCATAAAAGGAGCTCCAAAACATGCTGAAAAAGAAGGTTGTGGCTCTACAACACCTGCTTCGGTTCCTGCAACTTTAGCCGTATATCCAGAAATAAAATGATACGCCGCTTGGGATGGTGTAAGTTTAGAAATTGGAGGCAACACACCAAAAGCATCGGCTGTAAGGAAAAAGATATTCTTTACATTCTCTCCAATGGATGGCTGCTGAATATTTTCAATATGATGGATAGGATAGCTCACCCTAGTGTTCTGGGTAATGGAAGTGTCCGCAAAATCGACCACGCCATTCTCGTCCATAATCACATTTTCCAGAATTGCGCCTTTTTTTATGGCACCATATATTTCTGGTTCTTTTTCCTCGGAAAGGTCGATGACTTTTGCATAACAACCGCCTTCAAAATTAAAAACGGTATTCTTGGAGGTCCATCCATGCTCATCGTCCCCAATTAGTTTCCTGTCGGGATCAGTGGACAATGTTGTTTTCCCGGTTCCAGATAGACCAAAGAAAATAGCCGTATCACCATCTTCTCCCATATTGGCAGAACAGTGCATGGGCAAGGTGTTCTTATACACTGGAAGAATAAAGTTCAAGGCCGAGAAAATTCCTTTTTTAATTTCTCCGGTGTACCCCGTACCACCGATCAAAGCTATTTTTTTACTAAAATTAAGGATAGCAAAATTATGCTGGCGCGTTCCGTCCACCTTTGGATCAGCTTTAAATCCTGGTGCATTTACAACTGTCCATTCCGGATCAAACTCGTTCAGTTCTTCCTCGGTGGGACGAAGAAACATATTGTAGGCAAACATATTCGACCAAGGATATTCATTGATCAGCCGTATGTTCAACTTATATTCTGGATCGGCACAAGCATACGAATCTCTCACGTACAGCTCTTTATCGTTCAGATAGGCGATTACCTTATCGTAAAGCTTGTCGAACATATCGCTCTCAAAGGGAATATTAATGTTACCCCACCAAATTTTATCAGAGGTGATATCGTCCTTAACAATAAAACGGTCCATGGGCGATCTTCCTGTAAATTCTCCGGTGTTTACAGCTAAAGCACCCGAGGAAGCTTCCTTCCCCATTCCTAACTTAATGGTAATGTCATGCAGCTCGTCCGGTGATAGTTGATAATTCACATTATCGTGGGTTATTCCGTACGGTTTTAACGAAATCGTTTTCGTGGCTGAAGCAGAATCCTTCATAGTTTAGTTTTTATGTTGGTACAAAACTAGAAAATATTCGCTTTTCGGCCTTTTAAATCTGGGTTAATTGAGTTCTTTTTGGGTTAAAATGTGATATCCCAAATAAATCCAAGCCATGATTAAGAAAACTCCCCCGATTGGTGTTAAAAATCCGATAATCTTAAAGTCAAACGAAGTTAAACTATTCAATGCCAACAGATAAATAGAAAAAGAGAACAAAACCACACCTAATAGAACTAGGATAAAAACAACTTTCTTGGGTTTACTGGATATACCGGGCCACATCCCCACAAAAAGCAGGAACAACGCATGGTACATTTGATACCTTACCCCTGTCTCAAAAGTGTTTACAGCTTCGGCATCCACCAATTTTTCGAGTCCATGGGCACCAAAGGCACCTAAAACGATGGCCAATATCCCTAATAAGACCGCTGTGAATAAAATTGTTCTGTTCATAACTTTTATTAGCTATTTTTTTAAAAATATAACATTTTAATACCTTAGTATCGATTAAACAAATGTAAACAAAACACATGGTCCGCACTATATTGGTTCTGGGAGCAGGTAAATCAACCTCGTACCTCTTAGACTACTTTCTAAAAAAGTCAAAAGAAGAGAATATTCACCTGAAAATCGGAGACTTACGTCCCGAAAATATTCCAGATGAATTTTCCAACCACCCAGATTGCTCCGTTTTTACTTTAGATATTTTTAACGAAACCGATAGAAAAAAAGCAGTCTCGGAAGCCTCTATAGTAGTATCTATGTTGCCGGCAAGTTTACACATCAATGTTGCGCATGATTGTATCGAGTTTAACAAACACCTCATCACTGCATCATACATAAGCAACGAACTAAAAGAGCTAGATGATAAAGTAAAGGAAAAAGGGCTCGTTTTTATGAACGAAATTGGTCTAGACCCTGGAATCGACCACATGAGCGCCATGGAGGTAATCGACCGTATTAGGGATGCCGGTGGTAAAATGCTACTGTTCGAATCGTTTACCGGCGGTTTGGTCGCCCCCGAAAGTGACACTAATCTTTGGCACTATAAATTTACTTGGAACCCAAGAAATGTAGTACTGGCCGGTCAAGGAGGAGCTGCAAAATTTATACAAGAGGGCACGTACAAGTATATTCCCTATCAAAAATTGTTCAGAAGAACCGAGTTTATGGATGTTGAGGGCTACGGCACTTTTGAAGCCTACGCCAACCGGGATTCCCTAAAGTATCGCGAGGCTTATGGCTTGCAAGATGCTTTGACCTTGTTTAGAGGAACCATGCGAAGGGTAGGTTTCTCCAAAGCTTGGCAAATGTTTGTAGTTCTTGGTATGACAGATGATAGCTATTCCATCGAAAATTCCGAAGACATGTCGTACCGTGAATTTGTAAACTTGTTCCTTCCCTATTCACCCACGGATTCGGTAGAATTAAAAATGAGACATTATTTAAAGATTGATCAGGACGACATTATGTGGGGCAAGCTTTTGGATCTGAATATTTTTGATGATTCCAAAAGGATTCCTCTTAAAAACGCATCGCCCGCACAAATGCTTCAATATATCCTTGAGGATAGTTGGACCCTGCAGGAGGACGAGAAAGATATGATTGTGATGTACCACAAGTTTGGCTACGAATTAAACGGTGAGAAAAAACAGATTGATGCCAATGTAGTGGTAATAGGCGAAAACCGACGATACACTGCTATGTCCAAAACTGTTGGCCTTCCTGTTGCGATTGCCACCCTAAAAATTCTGAACGGCGAAATTAGCAGCCCCGGTGTTCAGATTCCGATCAGTAAGGAAGTGTACGAACCCATTTTAGCGGAGCTTCGCAACCAAGGCATTGAATTTAAAGAATATGAAGTCCCTTATTTAGGTTATAATCCAGATTCTGTGGCCAGTTAAAGTTTATAAGATTTTGGATACCTTTAGCTTTACTTTAAAACATGTATAGTGAAAAACAATAACAGTTCGGTAAAAATAGATGGTATTGACAAAAAAATCCTAAGGTACCTTATGGAAGATGCGAGAAGACCCATTCTCGAAATAGCAAGAAACATTGGCATTTCTGGAGCCGCCATACACCAACGACTTCGAAAGCTGGAAAGTTCTGGGCTTTTGGCAGGTTCCAAATTTATTATCAATCCCAAAGTATTGGGTTATTCCACTATGGCCTACATCGGTATATATCTGGACAAAGCGATGACCAACCCGAAGGCGGTAAAGCAATTGGAAGAAATTCCGGAAGTGCTGGAATGCCATTATACCACAGGAAACTGGTCCATCCTTATAAAAGTTCTATGCAGGGACAATGAGCACCTGATGCAGGTGCTCAATAAAAAAATCCAGCAAATCGAAGGGGTTTCCAGAACAGAGACCTTTATATCACTGGATCAACAAATTGATCGACAAATACGGATTTGATATTTGTATTGAATCTAAATAAATATTACATTTGACCCCATGAATGTAGTATTCGAATCCACATATTATACTCTCTATCAATCTTCGACCAAACGTCGGTACTATATTGATTTTGGACAGAAAATAGTTCGCATGTCGCTATGCGAGCTACTATCTCTTCGACATAAAATAATGTCCATTTCCATTGAGGATCATTTTGATAGTGACTTGAATTCACATGGCTTTGAAGTTTTGATGCTCTGCAACAAAGAACATCTATTTATCCTGAACACATTGGAAATACTTGACCTAAAAAATCTAATAGACAATGGTTTTGTGGCAATAGGATTATCTGCCAAAGCTGAAATGCTTAGTTAACATCTACTTACATTTATCCAGTCTTAATTGAGTTCTAAATTACTGGAACCAGTATGCTGTACAGATTTAAATCTGTAACTTTATGCTACAATCATATAGAGTTTAGTATTATGAAAGATATCGCAAGACAAAGTATGAGCATAAAAGTGGAATCCATGGATTTGCTCAACGGACAAATAAAAATGGAAGCCCATGCATCTGCAACCTATTTGGCCATGGCCTCTTGGTGCGAGCAAAATGG
>JAAEZN010000059.1 GCA_018222835.1 Algicola sp.
ATCTTTGACAACCTAAAGTATCTGTTGTTATAAAAATGCCCGCTAAGATTTTAATGCAGTTTTAACTGACACATAACAATTTGACCAAATAATCTAGTAATTTTGTAGAGTACTTTTTTTATAAACTTTAAATTCAAGAAATATATGGCAACTTTAAGATTAGGAGATACCGCTCCGGACTTTACAGCAGTTACTTCGCAAGGCACACTTAATTTTTATGAATATCTTGGTGATAGCTGGGGCATTTTGTTTTCCCATCCTGCGGATTTTACCCCTGTTTGCACTACGGAATTAGGTACTGCGGCCAAGTTTAAGGACGAATTCGATAAAAGAAACGTAAAAATGATGGCACTAAGTGTTGATGGTGCCGCATCTCACATGGACTGGATCAAGGATATTAACGAAACACAGAATACCGAAGTCAATTTTCCTATCGTGGCCGATGTGGAAAGAAAAGTATCCGACTTGTATGATATGATTCACCCGAATGCTGATGATACGCTTACCGTGCGTTCCGTATTTATTATAGACCCAAACAAAAAAATTAAACTTACGCTGACCTATCCGGCCTCTACTGGGCGTAATTTTTACGAACTGTTACGCGTAATCGATTCTTTGCAATTAACGGCCAACCACAAAGTAGCTACTCCGGCCAACTGGAAAAATGGCGAAAAAGTGGTGGTAAGCCCTGCAATCCCTACCGAAGAAGCGAAGGAAATCTTTACTAAAGGAGTTGAGGAAATAAAGCCATATTTACGGTTGACACCAGACCCAACAAATTAATTTTAATTATTAATTGAAAAAAAACCTGATACCCAATAAATTAAACGTACCTTTGGAGCCAATTAATTTTTTTCAATTTATATTATGAGTAAAGGAACAGTAAAATTCTTCAATGATTCTAAAGGTTACGGATTTATCACTGAAGATGGTTCAAACACAGATCACTTCGTACACATTTCAGGTTTAATCGATGAAATTAGAGAAGGGGATGTTGTAGAATTCGAACTACAACAAGGTAAAAAAGGATTAAACGCCGTTAATGTACAAGTTGCGGAATAAGTTATAGCATACTTTTTTATAGTTGAGGCCCGAGCAATGCTCGGGCCTTTTATTTTTTAGTCCCGCACGCAACCATTTTCTTTTTTGCCATCTAAAAGAAAAACAAACTCTGTTCCCCACAACCATTAAACCTATATCAATGAACACTTTTTTTGGAGTACTCTCGTTCCTTTTGATCGTAAATGCGCTACTGTTGGTTTGGAGTGTAAACGGTTCTAAGAAGTAACTTTATTTTTAACAAGGGCAATAGGTAGGGTTTTTTTCCGTTGAATTGTTACGGAATAAACACTTACGACCATGACCACTTTTTTTAGCGTACTACTATTTCTGCTTGCCCTTAATTTATGCTTACTATTATTGAGTGTAAACCGGACAAAATAAAAAAGCTCCCATTTCTGGAAGCTTTTTAAAATATTCTTTAGGTTGGAATGTATTATTTCACCTTCATCAACTCCACATCAAAAATCAATGTAGCGTTTGGAGGAATTACCCCCCCAGCTCCTGCACTACCATAGGCCAAATGAGATGGGATCACAAATCGGGCCTTATCCCCAACTTGTAATAAACCAATACCCTCGTCCCATCCGGGGATTACCTGCCCTACGCCCAAAGCAAAATCGATAGGTTGGTTTCTTTTGTAGGATGAATCAAAAACTTGACCGTTGGCCAATGCACCTTCATAATGTACGGATACCGTTTTGCCCTTTTCAGCTTTGGCACCACTACCCTTTTGGATAATTTTGTAGCGTAGTCCGCTATCGGTCTTTTCAAAACCTGCCGCCAATTTTTCCATTTCAGCTTCGGCTTGAGCCTTTTGCTCGGCTATACGTTTTTCCCTAGCACCTTCGAACGTACGAAAAGCCTCAATGGCATTCCATTTCTTTGCTTCGTCACCAACTCGTAAAATCTCCAAAGTTTCAATAGCATCACCTTGCGCAATGGAATCCACTATATCCTGACCTTCTTCTACTTTTCCAAATACCGTGTGCTTGTTGTCCAACCATGGTGTGGCAACATGGGTAATAAAAAATTGACTTCCATTGGTTCCAGGTCCAGCGTTGGCCATGGAAAGCACACCAGGACCATCGTGAATTAGTTCGGGGTGGAACTCATCATCAAATTTATAGCCCGGATCTCCTGTTCCGGTTCCTGTAGGACACCCACCTTGAATCATGAAATCAGCGATTACCCTATGGAATTTTAACCCATCGTAGTATGGTTTTCCTTGCGACTTAACACTATTCTCCATATTTCCTTCCGCCAGTGCAACAAAATTGCCCACTGTTCCCGGTGTTTTATCATGGGTAAGTTTTACCAAAATTTCACCTTTGGTGGTATTGAACTTTGCGTAGATTCCGTCTTGCATTGTATCTTGATTAATAGATTATTAGAATACTTGGTTCTCAGATTTTTCCAAGGCTGCAAAGATAGGGCTTTAGGTTAAAAGATGAAGGTGGCACGAATAGTTTTAATACAGGTGAAAAAAATGTATGAGTTTTTCGTTGGCGCAACTCTATTGCTTATTCAACCTTAAACTTTCATCTTTTTAGGTCACTCCACCATCAGACGGTGTTTAAAATCAAAATTTTAACCAAAAATCCATTACTTCTCTAGACGTGTATTTAGTGCCAACTAAGTCGTTCTGGTCAAAAAAAAGATATATCTTTGAACCAAATACCAGAGCAAAATAAATACTGGTTCAACCTCAACAAAGTTTGTGAGTATCAATACAGTACTCCAAACAAAACATTAATACATTAATTAAATTAAAATGAGGAAGACAGGTATTTTTCTATTGTATGTTTCTAGCATCTTAATGTTTATTGGAGGACTGGGAGATCAGTTTATTACAAACTATTTGGATGTCCATCTAAATTATCTTGGCAACCCGGGCGACTCCGAACTTTTTAGGAAAGCGGAAAGCCTATCAATGCTTATGCTTCATTCTGCAGGAGGAGGATTAATGTGTGCGGGGGTATCCATGTTCGCTTTAACACATTATGGCATCAGAAAGAATTTATCTTGGTCTGTTTGGACCTACATTTTGGTTGCATTAATAGCCCAAGGCATTAATGGTTACGGTATGTATTCGGCAGGATCACATTATTGGTACCCCATAATAGTTTTGGTTTTGGCCATCTTAGGGGTACTTTTGGTATTATCCTTTCCTACCAACGGACAAAATGAAAAGTAATTTCATATTAGAACCATTAAATGGTGAACTCCCATACAAGCTTCTTCTTTTAGCCGATGAATCGGAAAAGGCAATTGATAAGTACATAAATAAATGTGAGGTTTTTATTCTTGAACAAAATCACAAAACCATTGCCGTGGTCGCAATAGAGCGGCTTAACCAATCGGTAATCGAAATAAAGAACATTGCCGTTGATGAGGAATACCAAAATCAAGGCCTTGGCAAAAAAATGATACAATGGGTAAAAACCCACTATCAAGAGTTAGGGATACTTGAAATTTTGGTAGGTACAGGAGATGCATCTATATATCAACTATTATTTTATCTTAAATGCGGTTTTGAGATGAACAGCATTAGGAAATCATTCTTTTTAAAGAATTATGAAACAGCCATTTATGAAAATGGTATTAGATTAAAAGATATGATCGTACTCAAATTAACCATATAAATGCAGATGCATTAATCCAACCAAGAGCCAAATTTTACCCATTCTTTTGTTTGGTACGATACAAATCCCCCACATATCGAAACAACTATATCGAATAGTATAAAGCCATAGGATTTTACGAAAGTAATGGCTTGATATGCAATAATGCCGCCATTCATAGTAAAGAAAGCGACCAATACGACCATCCGGAAAATATGTATTGATGTGTTCAACGAGGATTGAGGAGAGTTTGTAATTTACACTTAAAGCTACGAGTTGAACTATTCTTCTGGCGGTTATCTTGAATTCGTTATATTTATGGTATTGAACCATAAGACCTTAACTATCTTCTTCAGTGAAGTTTTCATCATAACACAAATGAACCGACCTGCCGAAAAACCCTATATGATCTTTTTATGTTCCATTCCCCTTATGCTATTGATTGGACTATGGAACGATGATGCAGTTTTGGATCTTAACCTCTACGACACTTATTATGTTATTCCCTATTTAGATCTAACAATTTTCGCTTCTATCCTTTTCGGAATTATGGGAATGGGGTATTGGATTATGGAAAAAGCGGGTAAAAACCAATTAAAATGGTTAATATGGACTCATATTGGACTTACTTTTGGTGGTATTTTGCTTATTTGGATATTGAGTAAATTTTATAGAACCGAAATCTTGGAATATAAATTCAATGATAGCTTGACTTTGATTATATCGCTCATTGTTTTGCTGATACTTTTAGCTCAGTTCGTATTTCCAATCAACATTATTTATGGCTTAATGAAGAGTAAAAATTAATATATGTAGTTGAAAAACAATTCCATACCCTATTCAATTTATTGAATGTTATTCTTTTAATACAAGTTTATCCAATGTCAATAAATAAAAGATCAATTATCATACTTTCTTCAATCCTTGTTCTGTTGGCCATACCTTTTGTGGCCATGCAGTTCTCCCCCAACGTAAAATGGTCTTTATTCGATTTTATTGGCGCCGGTATTTTTCTTTTGGCCACAGGTTTTTCTATTGATTTTGTAGCTCGTAAAACAAAATCCCCAAAAAAAAGGTTTCTTGCGATTTTAGCAATCTTGATTTTATTCCTTCTGGTTTGGATAGAATTGGCCGTTGGCCTATTTGGCAGTCCATTTGCAGGGAGCTAACCCCTTAAATCTTAAAAAATTCCCAACAAATCATTACATTCTAAAATTTATGTTAAATACATGATTTCCCATCAAATCTCAAACAAACTAGCTACTGGATTTGATAAATTTTGCAGATATTTAATGTTTTTAACAGGCAGGAATGGGCAAAAGGAAGAAGCAGGCCAAAGTATTACGAATTTTTCGAAAAGTACACAGAACCACAGGAGCTTTATTATTTATATTTTTCTTTATTATTTCAGTTTCAGGACTTCTTTTGGGATGGAAAAAACACTCCAACGGGTATATTCTCCCGGAAACGCAAGAAGGAACCTCTACCAACTTAAAAGAGTGGCTGCCCATAGATAGCCTGCACACCATTGCCTGCAATACCCTACACAATAAAGTATCGGCCGATTTAGATTTGGAATTGGACCGCATCGACCTTAGGCAGGATAAAGGCTCTATAAAGTTTGCTTTTGTTGATTCTTACTATGAAATCCAATTGGATGGGGCAAATGGCAATGTACTATCTATTGGACAAAGAAGGTCGGACTTTTTGGAAGCTTTGCACGATGGTTCCATTCTTGATGATTACCTATCCACCGATGGGTATATAAAATTAGGATATACCACGGTAATGGGAACTTCCCTTATAGTTTTTACCATCACCGGATTTTGGTTGTGGTATGGTCCAAAGCGGATGAGAAAAGTAAGCAAAGCGTAATGCAAAAAAAATACCGTCCTTATGTTTGGAAAGACGGTATTTAATTTTCATATCATTGTATTTACCCTTTAATTTTCTTGGCAGGAACGGTTCCGTACTTATCAATAAGGTAAACCAAACTTGCCATGGTCGCTGCGCCAAGTTCCAGTTCACGTTTATTAACATGTTCAAAGGTATCGTTTTCCGCGTGGTGATGGTCAAAATAACGTTGAGTATCTGGTCGCAATCCAGCCAACACAATACCCTCTTTTTTTAAAGGACCTATATCGGCACCACTCCCGCCCTCATAGAACAAATGAATCAAATAGGGTTCGAACAAATCTTTCCAACCCTGAATCTGCTTAAGATTCTCTTTATCGGCATCAATGGAAAAACCTCTTGGAGTAAACCCCCCGGAATCACTTTCAAGGGCAAAAACATGGTTCTCATTTTTACTACGGGCCACTTTGGCATATTCATTACCGCCACGCATACCGTTTTCCTCGTTCATAAACAATACAACACGAAGGGTACGTTTGGGCTTATATCCGGTCTCTTTTAAAAGTCTCAATACATCCATACTCTGAACACAGCCAGCTCCATCGTCGTGCGAACCATCTCCCAAATCCCAAGAATCCAAATGCCCTCCAACTACCATAATTTCATCAGGATAAGTGCTACCTGTTATTTCTCCGATTACATTATAGGACATTACATCGTCCAGTTGCTTGCAATTTTGTTTAAAATAAAACTTGATATCTGGATTGAGCTTTAGCGTTGTGCTCAAAAGTTCGGCCCCTTTGGTGCTTATAGCTGCGGCAGGAATCCTCTGGTTCACCGGCGTATCCCCATAAGCCATAGACCCTGTGTGCGGAAAATCGTCCAATCTAAGGTTCAAAGAGCGAACAATAACACCCACGGCTCCATATTTTGAGGCTTCTGCTGCACCAGAGTAGCGTTGATCCGCACAATTGGCGTATGCAGAGAAGGTGTTTATAATTGTTGGATCCATAGGACGGTTGTAAAAAACAATTTTACCTTCTATCCCATCTCTACCCAATTTTTCAAGATCCTGAATACCTTGTACCTCTACAACACTGGCTTTTAATCCGCAATCTGGAGTGGCAACCGACCCTCCGAGCGCACAAATGGGCACATTGGTGGTTAAACCTGGCTTGGTCTCAAAATAGGCAAACTCAGGAATGCCCCTAACCCACTTAGGCACCATTACAGGTTGCAACCATACCTTGTCCAACCCAAGTAAATCCAACTGTGCTTTGGTATAGTCCACAGCCTGTTGTGCCTGCACAGAACCTGATAAACGCCCTCCGATTTGATTGGAAAGATGATTGAGCCAATCATAAGCTTTACCATTGGTAAGGGCCTCATCATAAATCGCCTTTATCTGTTTTTCATCTTCACTTTGAGAAAAAAATGGTGTACTGACCAACAAAAAGGCCAAAAATAGGATTGTTCTCATGGGGTTTCTTTTTCCAGTTGTTGTTTAAACATTTCCAAGTTAGCTTTTATTTCATCGTCAAGCTCGGGTTCCTGGATATCTTTGTACTTTTTTAACGCTTCCAACATAATGGATGCCACTATCAATCTGGCCGCTTTTTTATTGTCCGCCGGTATCACATACCATGGTGCGTGTTCCTTTGCGGTTTTATTCAAAGCTTCTTGGTAACATGCCGTATAATTGTCCCAAAGCTTTCTTTCCTCTAGATCGGCCGGAGAAAATTTCCAATTTTTTCGTTTAAGGCTAAGCCTTCTCAATAAGCGTTGACGCTGTTCTTCTTTTGATAAGTGGAGAAAAAACTTGAATATTATGGTACCATTCTCCGCAATGTGTCTTTCAAAATCATTGATCTGCCGATAACGCTTCTCCCAGAACTCATCATCAATATCTTCCACGGATCTAACATCTGGCAGATTTTCACCTAAAATATATTCAGGGTGCACCTTAGTGACCAAGACATTTTCGTAATGCGTCCTATTAAAGACTGAAAACTTCCCTCTTTCGGGCAATGCAATATAATGTCGCCAGAGATAGTCGTGCTTTTTTTCTTTGGTCGAGGGCACCTTAAAGCTGTGCACTACAACGCCCCTCGCATTAAAATCCTTGAACACTTCGCGGATTAAACTATCCTTACCCGCAGTATCAATCCCCTGTAAACACACCAAAACCCCATATTTACCATGGGCGTATAGTGTATCTTGAAATTCGCCCAAATCTCTACGGACTTCTCCTAGTTTCTTCTTCAATTCTTTATCGGATAAATCAAAATCTTCGTGGGTGTCCAGTTCGGAAAGTTCGATGTTACTTGTTATCCTATATTCTTCTGTTCTGATTTTTTTCATGGGAATGAATATAATTCTTTTTGATTATTCCCTCAACTGGAATATAAATTGTGTATTTCATCGATACTTTTACCACTTGTACCCAAAGATGGTTATTTAATCGATATAATTCCTCATCCGAAGGATGTACATGTAACTTTATAGAAATCAGTGACGCAAAGTCCCAAATCTAAAAGCGTTATGAAAAGGAAGAACCTACTTTCACTAAAAGTCTTTGCTATTGGTGCAATTGCTCTTTTTTTATTGAGCTCTTTTACCAAACCTGCCAATGCTTGCCAATATGCGAGCTCTAATCTGGAATATATAAAAAGTAAGATTGCGAAAGCAACATTGTCCAAAGACTTGAACATGGCCAAGTACTATGCCTACAAAGCTTTGAACGGTATTGAGAAAACCAAGGAAAACTTTTTGGATTGTGGTTGCGAGGGCGCTATTGAAAGCCTCGAAAAAACATTATCCCTGCTAAAATCGGCCACCAAGGGCAACGATTTAAAAAATTCCAAGCTGGATCTACATAAAGCTTTGGAAAACACAATAATAGGCATTAAGGTCCTTAAGGATTTTGAGCAGGAAACATCCAGCAAATATGGTAGCAATATTTTGGTGATGAACACTAAAGATGTTCTCGATTTTGGGGATGGCATAATGCTAACACAAGGCTCCGCAGTTAAGCAGCAGGTGCACCAATGTCTTTTGGGCTTTGAATCTTCATTGAGCAAAGTGGTCTCGGATGTAGATTGCAAAGATGCCCGAAGATTCATCACCAATATTTACGAAGAATCTCGGTTAATATTACTGAACACCAAACTTTCACAGCATAAAAAGGAATATCATCAACGTGTGGAAACCTTGACCAAAGAGGCTCTCGAGGAATTGGGAGATTGCTTGTAAACTACTTGCTTGCAAATAGTTTTACATCCTCCTCGGATACTTCTTTGCCCCCCAAAATAATCAAACGCTCAACCACGTTTCTAAGCTCACGTACATTTCCTGTCCAGTCGTAACTCTTGAGCAGGTCTATTGCTTTTTTCGAGAAGCTTTTTTGCCCGGTCCCTTGTTCCGATGCAATCTTATTGGAAAAATGCTCTATAAGCAATGGTATATCATCGCGCCTATCGTTCAGGGCAGGCACCTTAATCAATATTACCGCCAAACGATGATATAGGTCTTCCCGGAATTTTCCTTCCTCTATTTCTTTTTTTAGATCTTTATTTGTGGCCGCCAGCACACGAACGTCCACTTTTATATCCTTATCGGAACCAACCCGGCTAATCTTGTTTTCTTGCAGGGCCCGTAATACTTTGGCTTGTGCCGAAAGACTCATATCCCCGATTTCGTCCAAAAATATGGTTCCCTTGTTGGCTGCTTCAAACTTTCCAGCCCTATCCTTCACCGCTGAAGTAAATGCACCTTTTACATGGCCAAATAGTTCGCTCTCTATCAATTCGGAGGGAATTGCCGCACAATTGACCTCCACAAAAGGAGAAGAAGATCTTGGGCTTTTTTCGTGTAGCCAATGGGCCACCAATTCTTTTCCCGTACCGTTGGAGCCCGTAATCAGCACTCTGGCATCGGTAGGGGCGACTTTTTCGATCATTCCTTTTATTGAACCAATTTCTTTACTCTCCCCGATCATTTCATAATTCTTGGAGATTTTTTTCTTGAGCACCTTATTCTCGACCACCAGTTCTTTCCTGTCCAGGGCATTCCTAACTGTGGTGAGCAATCTGTTCAAATCTGGTGGCTTGGAAATATAATCGTACGCACCTAATCTCATTGTGTTCACGGCGGTATCCAGATCACCGTGACCGGAAATCATTATAAAAGGAATTTCGGGCTTAACTTTTTTTGCGGCCTCCAAAACTTCCACTCCATCCATTTTTGGCATTTTGATATCGCAGAGCACAAGGTCAAAATCCTCTTTTTTAATTAGATCTATTCCTGCTTTTCCATCTTCGGCCTCAACAACATTATAGTCATCGTTCTCCTCTGCCAATATTTTTACCAGTACCCTTCTAATTGCCGATTCATCTTCAATTACCAAAATTCTAGACATATACTATTTTTTAAAAAATTCCAATTTTGAAACCAGTCCTAATATAAAAATTTGACTCGTCATTCAATAAATAAACCTTCCCTTGGTCATCATTTCTCAGCATTCCTTCTTGAACAATGGTTTTTCCGAACATGGCAAAAATGGACATCCGCTTAGAGATATTATACTGATACACCAAAGTTCCCAATAATGAGGTCAACGATATTTTTGAAGCTACCTGACCATCTTCCAACATAATGCCATTCTGAAGATTTATGAAATAGCCATCCAATAATAATGCCATTTCCAGAGAATGCTTTTTGGTAATATAATGTTTAAGACTGGATTTTGGTATTCCGAAAGTAAACGACCAATTGGGATGGAACTTCCGGTAATAGTTCACCAACGGCAATGGCACCGGCAATCCTGTTGTACTGTTGTAAGTTAAACCTAGTACAATCCGAAAGGGTTTATCCGCATCAGCGCGTTCTTTCCATAAAGTAGCTGTGGCATTCATAAAAAAATCGTCTGTGATGGAGCCATTTACAAAATTAGAGGCCATTCGCGGGGTAAGTATGGTCACCAAGTTCCAATTTTTGTTCCATTTGGTAATAAGTCCCACATTTAGATCCACAACATGAAAACGTATCAACTCGCTTTTATCGAACGGTAAATTGGCGGAATACCCCATGTCGAAACGGTTATATTCCATTCCCGTGATCAGGTAATCCTTTTTCTCATTAAGCTTTATGGGCAAGTTTAAGAGTGCTTTGTAGCGCTGCGTTTTTATCCCCGTATCATTTTCGGGGATATTCAGGTATTCCACCCTAAAAATATCTGTGCTTTGAGCCCAAAGATTGGAACCACTAAGTGCTACAATGAAAGCGAACCACTTCCAAATTGTATTATGATGAATTATAGTTTTTATATCTATCTATTGTTTTGGCTGAATAATATGTATGTCGCGCTGCGGGAAAGGAATACTGATGTTGTTCTCCTTGAACCTGGCATTTATGTTATACCTCATCTCGCTTTTTATCCGTGGATCCCTAAAGGTATCGTTGGTGAAAAAATAAACAGAGAAAATCAATGCGGAATCTCCAAAATCCTCGAACAAAACAAAGGGCTTGGGATTTTTGAGTACTTGACGTTGATTGTGGGCTATTTCTTCCAGAATCTGGGTCACTAAATCTACATCGCTACCGTAAGCTACTCCCACACTCACCTTCTCTCGGGTAGTTTTATGGTTTTGGGTATAGTTGTAAACAATGTCACTTATAAACTTGTGGTTAGGAAGAATAAGCACCTTATCGTCTCGTGTTATCGCTCTGGTGGTTCTTAATTTGATTTCGAACACCTTGCCCACTTTACCATCTACTTCTACCACATCGCCTACCTGAAGGGACTTGTCCACGATTATAAAAATCCCTCCCAAAATGTCTTTGAACAACTCCTGAAGCGCTAGACCCAATCCAACAAAAAGAGCTGCGGA
Source organism: Algicola sp. (assembly GCA_018222835.1). GTDB lineage: Bacteria > Bacteroidota > Bacteroidia > Flavobacteriales > Flavobacteriaceae > Flagellimonas. The sequence goes on from JAAEZN010000059.1 coordinate 11,426, forward strand.
TGCGGTAATGATCAAAGTAATATCCACCCCAGCTGCGCTCAAGGTAACAAGCACGGCCACCAAGTAAATCACATAATGTATAAACTTAAAAACACTGGAAAACTTTTGTTTGTCCTCCTGCTCCATCTTTCTGGTAAAGATTCTTCGAAGCCATTTAAGGATAAACTTTGTAGCTATTATTGTTACCGTTAAAAGTAATAACAAACCTATGGTAAGGTCAATCGATTTTTCTCCTTCTCCAAGATGGAAGCCCAAGTCGAGAAACTCTTTTATGGTTCCCCAAATATCCTCTTTAATGATTTCCTTTATGTCCTCTGCTTCTTCTTGCATAAGATTCTAATATCGTAGCCATTTTATCAATTCCTTATAGGTAGGTTTTTTACCATACATTAAAATACCCGTTCTATAAATCTTGGCCGCCAGTGATACAATACCAAAAAAGGTAATGATCAACAACAAAACCGATGTTATAAACTGCCATAAAGGTACACCTCCTTCGCCGATTCCCCCGGGCAATCGCATCAACATTACAATGGGCGATGTTAGAGGAAATAACGAAAACCCTACGGCAATAGGCCCATGCGGATTACTAAAAACAGAAAAGAACCCAACATAGATAGCCAGCATTAAAGGTAATATAATAGGAAAAATAAATTGCTGTGTATCCGTCTCATTATCCACGGCGGCTCCAATTGCCGCATAAATGGAACTATAAATAAGATAACCTAGGATAAAATAGATAAAGAAGGATACAATAAGTAATCCCCACGGAATATCATAAATTTCTTTGGCATACAACATCATTTCGCTATCCATGGCCCCTAATTGGGACATACCTCCCATTGGGCCTGCTGGAATGGCAGATTCTCCGGAAAGTGAGGACAGGTCTATTCCAAAGATTAAAACGGCAACAAACATCAAGGCGGATGCCGAGACAATCCAAATGGAAAACTGAGTGATCCCAGCCAAGGAATTACCAATAATTTTACCAAGCATTAGTTGAAAAGGTTCTACCGAGGATATGATCACTTCAATGATCCTACTGGTTTTTTCCTCGATTACACTACGCATTACAAAACCTCCATAAATAATAATGAACATCATGATTGCATAACCGAAACCACCGCCAATAAACGCCTTGATCTCATTGACCCCCTTTATACTTTTTTCCCCTTCAAAAGTAGATAGGTTGATTTCAAAGGGCTTTTCTACACTCGAAAATTGCTCTGGGGAAACACCAAGTTTTCGTAAACGATCTTGCCGCAATTTCTTTTGAAAAACACCCTCCAACTCTTTGGTTATAGATGTATTGGGATTGTCCTTTGTGAATAGAAAACTACTATTGGCGGCTTTTTCTACCGAAGGTTGGTTAGGTATGTACAACAGCCCATAATACTCCAAGGAATTGGTAGAATCTTTGGCTTGCTGTAAGGTTAAATCATCAAAATGGACGTAGGAGATACTCTTTGAAGGCTTTAATTCATCCAGAAAAAATGCACTTTCGTTAAGAACCGACACGACCCTTGTTTCATCATCATTGATTTTTGCCAAATAAGCGATTAGCACGATCATCCCAACAATTAGAAGTGGACTCAATATAGTCATCACAATAAAGGAGCGGTTGCGCACCTTGGCCAAATATTCCCGTTTTATGATCAGTCCGAGCTTACTTGCCATTATCCTTGCTGTTTACGGTTTGAATAAAAATATCGTTGGCCGAAGGAATGGTTTCCTCGAACCTGTTTATGTTGGTCGTTTTGGAAAGTACGGTCAAAATTTCACCTGTTTGTGACGAAGGCAACTGCACTTTAAAATTAAGTTGGTGCTCTACTGCATCAATATCCGAAGAAAGAATATTGAATTTTTCCTTTAACGTTTTTAGGAGTGTTTCGGCATCAGACTCCAATTGGACACCCACATTAAAAATATTGTTCTTGTATGCCTTTTTGATGTCCGATAGCTTCCCATCCAGTATTTTTTCCGATTTGTGGATCAAGGCAATGTACTCACAAAGTTCTTCCACGGATTCCATTCGGTGCGTTGAGAAAATAATCGAGGTACCATTTTCCTTTAATTGGAGAATTTCATCTTTTATAATGTTGGCATTTATCGGGTCAAAACCGCTAAAAGGCTCATCAAAAATCAGCAACTTTGGCTCGTGCAGCACTGTTACGATAAACTGTATCTTCTGGGCCATCCCTTTGGATAGTTCCTGAATTTTTTTATCCCACCAATCGCCAATATTCAACCTATCGAACCAATATTTTAGCCGAGTTTTGGCTTCACTTTTGGACATTCCTTTTAATTGTGCCAAGTAAAGGGCCTGCTCCCCTACCTTCATGCTTTTGTACAAGCCTCTTTCTTCGGGTAGGTACCCAATAGATGCTATATGTTTTGGGGCCAACGGTTCACCATTTAAAAAAATCTCACCAGAATCTTGGTGTGTAATCTGGTTGATAATCCTTATAAATGAAGTCTTGCCTGCACCATTGGGACCCAAAAGTCCGTAAATGCAATTTTTGGGTATTTGTAGAGATATGTTGCTCAATGCTGTATAGTTCCCGTACGATTTGGTCACATTTTTAGCAACAAGGATATGATCCATTTATACTATTTTTTCAAAGATATGTATTTGCAGAAAACCTGCATTTTATATAAAAAACAAAAACCCACCCTCAAAGAATCAAGGATGGGAAAAAAATTGCTATGAAAAAGAAAATTAGATATCGGTCACCCAACATCAGTTTCAAATATACGTTTTTTATTTAAACAGAAGGTTTTAATTCCTAAGAGAACATGTCCTTTACCTTTTCAAAAAAGGATTTATCCGATTTTTCTGGCCTTGGAGCAAAATTATCATCGTCCTGCATGCGCTCAAAAAACTCTTTCTGTTCTTTGTTTATATTCTTGGGAGTCCATACATTTACATGCACCAACAAATCCCCGCTACCATAACCATTAAGGCTATTTATCCCTTTTCCGCGAAGCCTTAAAATCTTGCCCGACTGAATACCGGACTCTAATTTTATACGGACTTTGCCACCAATGGCATCAATTTCTTTGGAGCTACCCAGAACAGCCTCTGGCATACTTATATATAGGTCATAATGCAGATTATCTCCTTCACGTTTTAAAGTTTCGTGCTCAAGGGTTTCAATAGCCACCAATAAATCCCCAGCGATTCCGTTTCCAGGAGCATCGTTGCCCTTTCCGGATACTTTTAGCTGCATGCCATCCTCAACACCTGGTGGAATTTTAATAGAAACGGTTTCCTCTTCCACAATTAATCCTTGCGCATCGGCCCCAGAAGGTTTCTTATCAATAGTTTGCCCAGCTCCTCCGCAAGTACTGCATGTGGCAGCTGTTTGCATTCTACCCAAAATAGTATTGGTAATCTTGGTAATCTGTCCGGTACCATTGCAAGTGGGACAGGTCTTATAGGTAACACCTTCGGCCTGTCGTTTGCGTCTTACCTTTACTTTTTTCTCCACACCATTGGCAACCTCTTCCAGTGTAAGCTTTACACGGATACGAAGGTTGCTTCCCTTAACTCTACGTTGTCCGCCACCAAAACCTCCAAAACCACTAAAGCCACCGCCGCCAAAAGCTCCACCAAAAATATCACCAAATTGGCTGAATATATCATCCATATTCATACCTCCACCACCAAATCCTCCGCTACCGTCGAAAGCTGCATGGCCAAATTGGTCGTATTTTGCTCTTTTGTCCGGATTACCCAACACTTCGTATGCTTCTGCAGATTTTTTGAACATCTCTTCTGCTTTGGCATCACCAGGGTTTTTATCCGGGTGGAACTCAATAGCCTTCTTTCTATAGGCTTTTTTTATTTCTGCGGCTGAAGCCCCTTTGGAGACCCCTAATATTTCGTAATAATCCTCCTTCATACAGACTTAGTTTCCAACTACAACTTTTGGGTGCCTAATAATGCGATCCCCAAGCTTGAATCCTTTTTCTACCACATCGATTATTTTCCCCTTCATTTTCTTGTCCGGCGCAGGAATTTGAGTGATAGCATCGTGCACCTCAGCATCAAAGGTATCCCCAGGTTCGGCCTGTACTTGCTCCAAGCCTTTGTTCTTTAGGGCTTCTTTAAACTTATTGCTGATGAGTTCCACGCCCTTGAACATTTCCTTGTCATCGGATTTGGAAAGTTCTTTTAAGGCACGATCAAAATCGTCCAAAATAGGCAACAATGCCACCATGATTTCCTGTCCTGCCGTTTTGAACAAATCCATGCGCTCCTTGGACGTCCTGCGCTTATAATTTTCGAATTCGGCAAAGAGTCTTAAAAACTTCTCTTTCTCTTTGGCCAAATCTTCACGCAATTTTTCCTCCTCGGACAATTCCCCGCTGTTTTCTTCCGCGCTGTTTGCTTCTATATGGTCATCGTTCAGCTCAGTACTCTCTTCGGTTTGCCCTTTTTTAGGCTCATCTTCCATTTCCTCAACCTTACTTTTATTGCTCATGTTCTATTGTTTTATTCCGATTTGAAATGGCAAAAGTACTGCCAATTGTCCAAAAATGTCAAAATGTCACCGCAAAACATAAAAAAAGCCGCCTAAGCGGTCTTTTCCTATCTAAAACGTCATGAAATTAATTGAATTACACCTCAACAGAAGCAGGAATTTCTGATGTCTCAAAACCGTACAAGCTCCTAAAAGCCTGACAGATATTTACATACTGAAACAAGAACCCTTCTTCTTCAATTTTTTTACTGCTCACCCTCTGGCTCGCCAATACCAAAGTGGACATCTTGCCCAAAACCACCTTCAACAAAAATTCGGGTACATTGGGCAACCATAAAGGTCTTTCCAGAACTTTTGCCAGTTCTTTTGTCATCTTGGCGTTAGTTACCGGGTTTGGCGCAACACCGTTGTAAACTCCTTTTAAATTGTTTTCCACGGCAAATACGAACATCTGCGCCAAATCATCAATATGTATCCAAGATTGCCATTGGTCACCACTTCCGAGAGGTGCTCCAACAAAATTTTTAACCGGTTGCGCCAATTTGGGCAAGGCACCATCCTCTTTGTCCAAAACGATTCCTATCCTAATTTTTGCTACATCGATGTTCAATTGCTCGAACGTATGCGCCTCGGCTTCCCATTGCTGAACCACATCAGCTAAGAAACCACTATCTACCTTTGTTTCGGTTTCGTCGTAAAATTCACTTGTGGAATCTGGATAAATACCAATTGCAGATGCTGATATAAGACATTCGACCTCTTTGTTGTTGGATTGCTCCAATCCCTTTTTAAGGGTTTGCAAACTGCTTGTTCGGCTTAATAGTACTTTTTTTCTGTGCTCGGGCGTCCATCGCTTTGCGATGCCAGTACCTGCTAGGTTTATTATTGCCTGAACATTTTTGAAACAATCCAAGTCTATTTCTCCTTTGGAAGGATTCCAGTAGTAGCCTTGAAAATCTTCTTGAGAAGTAATCTTGTCTTTACTTGTGGTTAAATAATTTACGGGTATGCCCTTGTCTTGCAGCACCTTTACTATAGCCTGCCCAACCAATCCAGTAGCTCCTGTTATCAACACCTTCATAACAACATTTTGTACAAATTTACAGGTTTAATCGTCTGTTGATCAGACCTTAATTTAGGTTTAACATATTTGTTTAAACTTTAGATCAAATTAGCATAGAAAGGACAAAGAACTTAACAGAAAGTTAGGAAATCACACTTTTACAGCTCTTAACATTTCTCTTTTCCCGGGCGGCCCTGGCAATCTTTCAACAGTAAAACCTACAGCCTGCATTGCTCTTCGCACACTGCCTTTTGCCGCATAGGTGACCAAAATACCTTTTTGTTTGAGTGCTTTGTACATAATCATAAAAACAGCTTCGGTCCAAAGTTCCGGTTGAACACGTGCCCCGAATGCATCAAAGTAAACAAGGTCGAAAAGGTTTTCTTGATCGATTTCCTTAAAATCCTTTTTTTGTTTGATCAGCGAAAAGTTAGAAGTAATCTCGTTTTTTTCTTCCCACACGGAGCTATGCATTTTCAAAAAAGTTGCTTCCTTATGCTGAACGCCCAACTGCTCACAATAATCCAAGGCATTTATTTCATCTAAAGCAACAGGAAAGGCTTCCACTCCAACATAATCGATATGCAAATGTTGTTTAGAAGCCTCCAATAAGGTAATAAGTGCGTTCAATCCGGTTCCGAAACCGATTTCCAATATGGTAATGGGTTTATTGTTGAACAATCGAAGTCCATGCTCTATAAAAACATGGTAAGCTTCTTGCACTGCTCCATGCTTGGAATGATACTGCTCGTTCCAATCCTCGATTTGAATGGTCTTGGAACCATCTCCAGTGGTAATTATTCTTCGTTTCAAGGCTGGTTCGCGATCAAAACACCATCAGCTTCGAACCGAAGTGTTTTTTTCGGAGCGGTGATCTGGGCCAGTTCTTCTTCGGAAGCACCCTCGTCCTCGGCATAGTGTTTTTGGTCCTCTACGGACATTTCTTCTAAAAATGCGGCTCCATTCATTACAACTTTCTTTCCTGCAGCATCTTTGGGCACAAAAAAGCCATAATCCTTAAAGCGAACAAACACTTCTTCATCAGATTCTAATTTTACCTTCATCCAGCATCCTTTAGCCTGACAAACTTCTTTGATTTCCCCGATCATTTGGGTTTGAAGCGAATCTTGCTCCGAAATTTGACCAAAAGGCGCTGCGGTTTTGGCTGCTTTTCCGGAAACTTTGAACTCTTGACCAAAATAATCCCCTTGAATAGTTTCTTGTTTACAAGAGATAAAAAGGACTCCTACCAAAAAAACGATAGTAATTGTGTTAAAAAATCTCATTTTTGATAACATTTAAGTGAATGTGGATTAAGTATAACATTTAGATTTGCGAATCGTTCAAAACTAACAATAAATAGCTAATTTTAACACTGTAAATGTAAGTGATATGGAAACAATGGCTAACAAAGTTGCTATAGAAAAGACTAAATCTTCAAAAATCCAAGATATTGATTTTGACAATCTTTCCTTTGGAAGTGTCTATTCTGATCATATGTTGGTGTGCGATTATAAAAATGGAGAATGGAACACTCCAAAAGTGGTTCCCTACCAACCTATTACACTAGATCCTTCGGCGAAAATTTTTCATTATGGCCAGTCCATTTTTGAAGGAATGAAGGCTTACAAAGATGAAAATGGCAAAGTATGGCTCTTTAGGCCCTTGGACAATTGTAAAAGATTGAACAAGTCGGCACAACGATTGGCCATTCCCGAGATACCTGAAGCTTATTTTATGGAAGGGTTGCAAACTTTGATCCAATTGGAGAAAGATTGGATTCCTCAAAACCCAGGTAGCTCCTTATATATAAGACCGTTTGTTTTTGCATCTGGCAAAGGTTTTCATGCATCTCCTGCAGACGAGTACAAATTTATAATTGCCTGCGCACCTTCTGGATCTTATTTCTCTGGAAAAGTAAAGGTATTGATCGAAGAAACTTATTCCAGAGCTGCGAACGGTGGTGTTGGCTATGCCAAAGCGGGCGGTAACTACGCTGGACAGTTTTACCCAACCAAACTTGCGGCGGACAAGGGCTACCAACAAGTAATCTGGACGGACGACAATACACATGAGTTTATCGAGGAAGCGGGTGCCATGAATGTTTTTGTGCGGATTAACGATACATTGATGACAGCACCTACAAGTGATCGTATTTTAGATGGAATCACTAGAAAAAGTATCCTAAAAATTGCAGAGGATGAAGGCATAAAAACCGAAGTCCGAAAAATTTCGGTACATGAACTTGTTGAAGCTGCAGAGAACGGATCCCTAAAGGAAATGTTCGGAGCAGGTACTGCAGCTGTAGTATCCCCTATTTCTGGATTCGGCTACCATGGAAAGGACTACGAACTTCCCGAAGTGGATAACAGTTACGCGTCCTTATTGAAAAAAAGAATGACGGACATTCAATATAACCGAGCAGAAGATAAATTTGGATGGCGACACGAAGTCATCTAACAAAAAAGGCGCCGAAACGGTGCCTTTTTTTATTTATCTATAATCGTTTGAATATCCGGCTTGGTATAGTTTGGCCCTTTGAGCACTTTTCCATCTTCCCTATAAATAGGTTTGCCGTCCGCACCAAGTTTGCTCATGTTACTTCGCTGTATTTCCTCAAACACCTCTTCAATTTTGTATTGCATACCATGCTCCAAGATCGTCCCACATAAAATATAGAGCATATCCCCCAGGGCATCGGCCACCTCCACCAAATCGTTATTATTGGCCGCTTCCAAGTATTCCTGATTTTCTTCGTCCATTAAATTAAATCGCAACCGGTTCTTCTCTTCCCCCAAATCGGCTTTTGGCTCATGGGAAACTCCAAGCCCAAAAGAATTGTGGAATAATTCCACGGCTTTTATTTTACTTTCCATTATCTAATTTTGATTTAGCTTTGCATAAAAATATAAAATATGTTGAGCACGGGACAGATAATTTTTGCAGCCTTATTTTTTATTGCTTTTGTGGCGATTATCTCCCTTTCTTATCGAAAAGACAAAAAACTGCACAAAAAGAACTACAAAGGTGTTATCTGGATTCTAATTTCATTCCTAACCTTCATTATTATCCTGTTCCTTATTAAATTTTTTCTTAAAAATTAACAGAGTCGTTGCGGTTACAACAAAAACCCTCATTTTCACAACAATAGCTACCTATAGATTTAATTCCTATAGGAAAAACCGTACTTTTGTTCCACATTATTTTAGCACCTAACCAAGATGACCGTATTTTTAAGCATTCTTTTTGTTTTACTTGCTATTAATGCCATTCTGTTGATTTTCAGTGTGAATGGAGCCAAAGACAAATTTGCAAAACCGATCCGTCGGATTTCTGATTCCTCTGCCACCAAACTTTTCCCCCAAGAGGCAATAGAAACCGAATACAAAAAAGCGGTTTAGTTTGTACCTTTAAGGCATGAAGCAGGCCTTACTTGTTTTTTTAGGCGGGGGATTTGGAAGCGTCTTGCGCTTTCTTATCTCTAAACCCCTTAACTCCCTTTTTCATAATTTCTTTCTTGGGACTTTTACGGTCAACATTATTGGCTGTCTAATAATCGGTCTTGTTTTAGGTCTTTCCGCAAAGGGCCATATACTTTCCCACAACAGCACCCTACTGCTCGCAACCGGTTTTTGTGGCGGGTTCACAACATTTTCCGCCTTTGCTTTTGAAAAGCACACATTTTTAAAGAGTGGTGATTTCCTCAATTTCACCATTTATCTTACCGCCAGCATAATTCTGGGTATTCTGGCAGTTATTATGGGCTTATGGATAGCCAAACAAATTTAGAGGACCACACATTCTTCCTCATCCAATTCTCACTTCAACAATAAATATCTATCAAGTACAAGCAATGTCCCTTGTTTTCATAAAAAGGACAGCACTCTTCACAGTTAGATAATATTTAAAAAACTACATATAAATAATATTTTATATTTTATACC
>JAAEZN010000060.1 GCA_018222835.1 Algicola sp.
CATTGATCATACCTCCCCATGATGGGGCTATCAACATTATGGAGAATACCACACCAAGGTTCTGAGCCCAATCCGGCAATGCTGAATACAACAAGTGGTGAGGGCCCGCCCAGATATAAATGAAAATCAACGACCAGAAGTGGATAATGGACAGCCTATATGAGTAAACAGGCCGGTTTGCCGCTTTTGGAACAAAGTAGTACATCAACCCCAAGAAAGGCGTGGTCAAAAAGAATGCCACTGCATTGTGACCGTACCACCATTGCACCAAGGCATCTTGCACTCCTGCATAAACCGAGTAACTTTTTAACGCAGTAACAGGAAGTTCCAGGCTATTAAAAATATGTAGTACAGCAACGGTAACAAAGGTGGCCAAATAGAACCAAATTGCCACATACAAGTGTCTTTGCCTTCTTTTAAGGATGGTACCGATCATGTTCCAACCAAAGACTACCCATACTACTGCAATTGCCAAATCTATAGGCCATTCCAATTCTGCGTATTCTTTTGAGGTTGTGTAACCCAAAGGCAAGGTTATGGCTGCCGCCACAATGATCAACTGCCAACCCCAAAAATTGATATTACTCAAAACATCGCTGAACATTCTAGCTTTGAGCAAACGCTGCAAAGAGTAATACACCCCTGCAAAGATGGCGTTTCCTACAAAAGCAAAAATCACGGCATTTGTATGCAATGGCCGCAAACGGCCAAAACTTAACCATGATATTCCTTCAGTAACATTGGGGAACAAAAACATAAAGGCCAACAAGAGGCCTACTGCCATACCTACCACGCCCCATAAAATGGTGGCGTATAAGAACTTTTGCACGATTTTGTTATCGTAGCGGAACTGTTGTATTTCCATATTTATTGGTTTGTACTTTTAGTTTGTTTGATTTCCTTTTTACTATATAGGTTTGATTTATCCTTGTTCTTTACCACCTCATCCTCGAACAACATTCTTACCGATGGGGTATAGGTATCGTCGTATTGTCCGCTTTTAACCGAAAAAACAAAGGCTATGAAAAAGACTATGGCCACTGTAACACTAATGGCCAACAACACATAAATAACACTCATACCTGCGTTAATTTAGGGGTAAAACTACTGTGATGGTATGCTTCAAAAAATGACATATATCAGCTTTCCTTATTTTTTAACTCTTTAGCGACAAAGTTGGTGGCCAAAGTTGTGAACGCTACTATACTAATTGAGCTCAAAGGCATCAAAATGGCAGCTATAACCGGCTGCAACTGACCCGTAACGGCAAAATACAACCCTACAACATTATAGCACAATGAAAGTAGGAAACTCATTTTGATTATCCGAACGGATTGCTTGGACAATTTTATAAATCTTGGAAGCATTCGCAGTTTAACGGCATCCAAAATTCCATCGCAGGCCGGAGAGAACACATTTATGTTTTCCGAAACGGCCAATCCCACATCGCTCTGTGCCAATGCTCCCGCATCATTCAATCCATCACCTACCATTAATACCTTATGTTTCTCCTGTAGTTTTTTGATGTATTCCAGTTTGTCTTCCGGCTTTTGATCGAACATCATTTTGGTCTTTGCCGGGAGCAGCTCCTCCAGCTTCTTTTTTTCCCCATCATTATCCCCCGAAAGAATTCCCAGATTTAAATCACTGGACAATTCATCAAATATTTGGCTCATGCCGTCCCGGTATGTGTTTTTGAACACGAACCTACCTTTCACATCTTCATCCGCACTTACATAAACTGTGGTATTGGTTATGGAGTTGGAGTGGTTTTCGCCCACATAGGACGCTGAGCCTACCTTAATTGTGCGCTGATTAAATTTACCTTCTATTCCTTTCCCTGTATGCTCTTGGAATTCCTCAAGGGTCATTATGGCATTGGATTTTAAAATATTGTACAAGGAACGGCTCAAGGGGTGATTGGATGCTCTCAGGGTTGTTTTTAACAGTGCCGTCTCTTCCTCGGTAAGCTCCATTCCTTCGTAATGGATGGTATCCTTTACATTGGTGGTCAGCGTACCGGTTTTGTCAAAAATAGCTGTATCGATTATGGATAGCCTCTCGATTACGCTAGCATTTTTTAAATAGAATTTATGCTTTCCAAAAATGCGAAGCATATTCCCCAATGTGAACGGGGCCGCCAAGGCAATGGCGCAGGGGCAGGCAATGATCAATACCGAAGTGAACACATTTAGGGCAAGGCTAGGATCGAACACCAACCAAAACAAAGTGGCCAATGTGGCTATACTCAATACGGCAATTGTGAATCGCTTGCCGATACTATCCGTAAGGGTCTGGAACTGACTGGATTTATCTTTGGAGAACACAGAATTGCCCCAAAGTTGGGTAAGATAACTCTGTGAAACAGATTTTAAGACTTCAACCTCCAAAACACCTGTTAGTTGTTTTCCACCTGCAAAAAGTTTCTCTCCCGATTCTTTAAAAACAGGTTCGGACTCCCCGGTCACAAAACTGTAATCGATTTCGGCCGTTCCTTTGATCAAAATACAATCCACAGGAATAATCTCATGGCTCCGAATCAATATTCTATCCCCTACTTCAATATTGTAAATTTGTATGTTCTCCTCTTCGCCATTTTTGCCCAATCGGGTCACCGCAATCGGGAAATAGGATTTATAGTCACGCTCAAACGATAAATAAGCGTAGGTTTTCTGCTGAAAGAATTTGCCCAACAACAAAAAGAAGATCAGACCGGTAAGACTATCAAAAAAGCCAGAACCCAAATCAAAGATGATATCTACGGTACTTCTTAAAAAAAGTGCCAGGATTCCCAAGGCTATGGGAACATCAATATTCAATAATTTGGAACGAATTCCTTTGTACGCGGAAATAAAATAATCTTGGGAAGCATAAAACACCACGGGCAACGAAAAGGCAAACATCAACCAACGAAAAACATGCTTGTATTGATCCAACCAAAACTCTTCGACCTCGAAATACTCAGGAAACGAAAAAAGCATCACATTACCAAAGGCAAATCCCGCGACCCCTAATTTATAAATAAGGGAACGGTCCACCTTTTTGTCTTTTTTATTATACTCCTCCAGCGATATGTATGGTTCGTAACCAATACTGCCGAGCAGCAACACCAAGGCCTTTAACGAAAAGTCTTCGGTTTTGTAGGTAACTCTTATGGTCTTTTTTGGGAAATCTACTTGAGAAACTGTTATAGCTGAGTGTAATTTGTTTAAATTTTCCAACACCCAGATACAAGAACTGCAATGAATACTTGGAATGTTTAAACTAACCACCTGCATGCCCTCCTCATCGAACTCCACGAGTTGTTTTACAATTTCCTGGTTGTCCAAAAAACCGTATTTCTGACGGATTTCGTTAGGTGTGGTGCCTGCTTTGCCCTCTATTTCATAAAAAGTGGACAAGCCATTCGACGTGAATATTTCGTAAACGGTCTTGCAACCGTTGCAACAAAAATCCTTATCGTCAAATTGCACGCTATTCTTACCGCAATCATCTCCACAATGATAACAGGTCGGGTCTGTCATTTTACATTTGCTTTACCTGATGCAAATTTGTACTACTATTCTCCTTAAAAATATGATATTTATCAGTAATTTATGGAAGGTTATCAACTATTTTTGTCGAATCAGGTAAACTAATCATTATGGAAAGCAGGTGTGAAAATTGTATCATTAGGCAGTTCAATTCTTTACGCGCCATGAGCAAGGAGGAATTAAAAAAAGTATCGGACTCCAAAACCACAAAGACGGTTAAAAAAGGTGAATCCTTATTTGAGGAAGGCGACAAGCTCAATGGGGTTTACTGTGTTCGCAATGGGGTTTCCAAGCTTTCCAAACTTAGTGCCAACGGAAAAGACCAGATTGTAAAATTGGCCACAAAAGGCGAAGTACTGGGTCAACGTTCGGTAATATCACAAGAAAGCACCAACCTTTCCGCAATTGCTGTTGACGATATGGAGGTTTGCTTTATTCCGAAAGAGAGCATAAACAATACGCTTCAAAAAAATCCGAATTTTACCTTAGAGGTATTACGCCATATGGCGCACGACCTTAAGGAAGCGGACGATGTTATCGTGAACATTTCCCAAAAAACCGTAAAACAGCGAATGGCCGAAGCATTTCTTTACCTAAAGAATAATTTTGGTGAAGATGAAGACGGCTTTTTGGCACTTACACTTTCCAGGGAAGACATTTCCAACGTAGTGGGCACTGCTACCGAATCAGCTATTAGAATTATCTCGGAATTTAAAAAGAAAGGCTTGATCCATACCTCCGGAAAAAAGATTGGAATCAAGGACGAGCGCAAACTATTGGAGATGGTGGAAGGCTTTTAGTCCTTTTTTTAAAAGCTGACAATTGTCATAGAATCCCCTGCACCATACTTTTAATTTTATGCATCATAATCTTAGACAGATGCAGAAGATTTTAATACCTACGGATTTTTCGGAAAATGCATGGAACGCTATAGATTACGCCATGCAATTGTTCCGTAACAGGCGTTGTACATTTTATTTGCTCAATACCTACACCCCTGTTATTCCCAGCAGCCGATTCATGGCCAAAATGATAGATGGTGTACGCATTGTCGATGCCGTGCGCGAGAACTCCGAACAGGGCCTGAACAAAACCGTAAAACGCATAAAAGGGAAATACGGAAATCCCAACCATAGTTTCGAAACAATCTCTTCCTTCAATTTATTGGTAGAGGAGGTCAAGGATATTGTGGAAACCTTTGGGATCCATTTGGTGATTACAGGAACCAAAGGCGCATCTGGCGCAGACGAGGTTTTTATGGGAAGCAACTCGGTACGTATTATAAAATCCATCAAAAAATGTCCTGTCTTGGCCATTCCCTATCATTTTGAGTACGTTACACCATCCGAAATTGCATTTGCCACAGATTTTAATAGATTCTATACCTCTTCCGAGCTATCCCCGCTTTTGGAAATGACGAAGATGTTCAATGCCACTATTCGCATTGTACATGTACAGTATGGCATAAAAGCATTAACAGAACTTCAGCAATTTAACTTGAACATGCTTAGACGCTATCTTGGAGATGTGGAACATTACGTGCACACAGTTTCCGAACTGAATTCGGTTTCGCACACCTTGGAAACGTTCTCTAAAGAGTTGGGCATACACCTATTGGCCATGTTGAATTACCAACATAGTTATGTAGAAAAAATGACCCGGGAACCCATAATTAAAAGAACTGCTTTCCACACCCAAATTCCATTATTGGTGATTCCTGAATTGGGAATGGATGGAATTTCCTCTAGCGCTATTGAGGAGGAGCAAGAAGTAGAGTCACATAATTAACACCCTGTATTATCTTTATACTTAATTTTAGTTTACCAATAGGTATAGGGATTTATGGACAAACAACAACTTATAGATTGCCACCAAAGGATCAAACCTTTTATTCATGATACACCAGTACTTAACTCTCGGTTGATCAACAAAATGGGCAATGCCAGTTTTTACTTTAAATGTGAAAACTTTCAGCGGATGGGTGCATTTAAAATGCGGGGGGCCGCCAATGCCATTTTACAGCTTACGGACGAGCAAAAGCAAAATGGTGTTGTAACACATTCTTCTGGAAATTTTGCCCAAGCCCTATCCCTAGCCGCCCAGAGTTTGGGGGTGAAAGCCCATATTGTAATGCCAAAATCCGCTCCAGAAGTAAAAAAAGAGGCTGTAAGGGGCTATGGTGGCATACTAACCGAATGTGAATCCACTTTACATGCCCGCGAACAGGCAACTGAACGGATTATTGAAAAGCATGGCACCACTTTTATCCATCCGTCCAATGATGACCAAGTAATTTTGGGGCAAGGTACCGCATGTATGGAATTATTGGAGCTTTATCCCGACCTGGATTATGTTTTTACCCCTGTGGGCGGTGGTGGCTTAATAGCCGGCACTGCTTTAGCAGCACATTATTTCGGAAAAAATTGCAAGACCATTGGCGGGGAACCTTTCGAAGTAGATGATGCCTACCGCTCTCTACAAAGTGGAAAAATAGAGATCAATGCCTCCACAAATACAGTTGCAGATGGTCTTAAAACCCAATTGGGCGATAAAAATTTTCCCATTATCCAAAAACATGTCGAAGAAATTGTGAGGGTATCCGAACAAGAGATTGTCTCCTCTATGCGTATAATTTGGGAACGGCTCAAAATTGTTTGTGAACCATCGAGTGCCGTTGCGCTGGCAGCTTGCTTCAATAAAAAGGAATTACTATCGGGCAAAAAAGTAGGTATAATAATCTCTGGCGGAAATGTGGATTTGAGCAAATTGCCTTATTGATCCACTTAAAGGCTTTTGAGTAGGGTAACAATAAATGTAGAACCTTCGCCTTTGGAACTTTCCACTTCTATTTTACCATCCATGGCCTCAACTTGGGTCTTCACCAAATAAAGCCCAAAACCTTTGCCTACTGTTGCACCGCTCAGCCTGCCATACATATCAAAGATTTTCCGCTCTTTTTCTGGGGTAAGCTCCATACCAATGCCATTATCGGAGAACTTTAACACTATACCCTCTTCTGTTTCTTCAGAATCAATCTGAATGTTTGCCGGTACATCATCCTTGGCATAGTTTATCGCATTAAGGATAAGATTGTAAAAAATATTTACCACATAACTTTTAGCACCAAAAACGGTTTCAACCCTCGAAAAATCGGTTTTTACCGTTGCTTTACTTTTAACGATCTCTTCGGCCAACAATCCATCAACATCTTTCATAACCGCTTGCAGCGATACATCCCTGAATTTTTCCTTGTCCGCGGATTTTAAGGATAAAGAAAGATGAAGATCTTTTATGGTCTGGTCCAATGCCTCGGTGGTGTGTTCGATTTTTCTAACAATATCGTCGTTCATCTCATCCTTGCCCCACTCATAAATTTTGGACAACATTAAAAGATTGGATATCGGACCTCTTAGGTTATGGGAAATTATCCTTACAAAATTCTGTAGTTCGTGATTTTGTTCTACTATTTGATGATTGGATAAGACTTCCTTGGTTACATCCTGTGCAGTGCCACTCATTCTATAAGCTTCATTATTCTCATTGAAATACGCTCTTCCTTTTTGGTGAACGTATCGGATTTCGTTATCCTTAACAACAATCCTGTGAATAATATCGTGAGGACCCCGATTATTGATACATCTACTCACATCCTCATCAAAAGCCTGTCTATCATCCGGGTGGATTATCTCCATCAGTGATTCGTAATTTGCTTTAAAAACTTTTGGGTCTTGTTCAAAAATTCTATAAAGCTGATCGGACCAAGCAATTTCGTTTTTGGTCATATCCCAGTTCCAATGGCCTACATCCGCAACTTGTTGAGCTTCTCGATATTTTCTTTCGCTATCCAGTAAGCGATGGTTATTATTTATCTCTTGAGTAATGTCCTTTTGCCAGATACAGCATCCAACTATATCCCCGGAACTGTTCATAAAGGGTTGAAATGAAAACTCGTGCACCACAATTTTCCCATCTTCTTCGAAAGTGTGCTTTGAGGTAGTGGCATACCTATCTAGCGCCCTGGCACACCCTTGTTCGCAAGGATTAAAAAAACTACTGGTCTTGTACACCTCTTTTAAATCTATGCCCCTCTCGGCATTTATGGAGCCATTACGCTCCAAGAGGGCGCTAAAGGATGTATTGAAGTCTGTAAGCTTATAATTCTCGTCCATTGCCCAGACAATGTCATTCCTATCTTCAACGATTTCAACTTTATTCTGAATAAAAGCGTTTTTCTGTTTCACAGGCTAATGTTTATTCGAACTAAAGTTAAGAGACAAAAATAGGTTGAGCAATAATGTGAGTATTATTAAGAATGATTATTACTTGTTGGCACTTTGAAGATAATCCTCCAAATGCTCAATCTTTAAGGGTTTCGTAATAAATTCCTTAACGTATTTTTCGTATTTCTTTGCTTCGTCTTTATCTGAATCGGACTCCGAAGATGTTACCAAAAGCACTTCATTGGACTCAGGAAAGTCTTCCAGCATCATAAACTCCAAAAATTCAAACCCGCTCATTTCGGGCATGTTGATATCCAACAAAATAAGTGTTTTTGTATTTGGATTATCTCTGAACCGGAGGTCGTCCAGTGCTAATTCTGGGTTGGTAAAGCTTTTCACTTTATCTTCCATACCCATTCTTCTAAAGTGAATCGCATTCACCGTATTAACGAGGTCTTCATCGTCGACCAAATATATTTCCTTGTACATAGCAGTTGGTCAATTATTTTAGTTAGTAATTAGTTGGTTTCGTTATAAAAATTGACAAATATCAATATTTTACAGTAACTAGAACTGTATTAACACTGTTTTATTGCAAAAAAATCAATGAAAAATACCATCATTACTGCTTCATAAATAATAAGCCAAATCTAAAATTTGGGAACTATTATCCAAGAGTCCATTTAAGATAAATTTATGGTTATTCTTTTATTTTAACAAAAAATTGATAGCCAAACTACCTCCAACAACCATAAGTGATTTATAATCCGACAATTAAAATTAACACTCTTTTATTTACATAAATTCATTATTTATTTTACATGACTAATCTTAAACCTTGCTCGATTTAAAAAAGTCATCTCATGTAGGCGGGTTAATTTTAATAACTTATTGTATCTAATCTTGTTCAATTCCTATGGTTCTCCAGTAGCATAGAGGGTGAATGGTCAACGGAACACAACAACGAAATTGGCCACATATACCATTGGCACCAATGTTAGGGACAAAAGAAGAGTACTGGGGTGCCACAAAAAAAGCCCTTCGATTTTCGAAGAGCTTTTGTGCGGGTGAAGGGAGTCGAACCCCCACGCCTTGCGGCACTAGATCCTAAGTCTAGCGTGTCTACCAATTCCACCACACCCGCGAATTGGAGTGCAAATATAAATCAATTTTCCGATTTGCAAATGTACTCCCCTTAAAAACTTGTTTTTTGTACTTTTAGGGTCCTTTTTAAATCATATATGAAAGACTTAAATAATTACATCAGTACAAACAAAGACAGATTTATCAACGAATTGATCGACCTCTTAAAAATCCCCTCCATTAGCGCTGACCCAGCTTATTCCAAAGATGTTCTGGAAACTGCCAAAGCCGTTAAAAAATCATTGGAGGATGCTGGTTGCGAAAACACCGAAATTTGCGAGACCAAAGGTTATCCAGTTGTATATGGTGATAAGATCATAGACCCCAATTTACCAACTGTTTTGGTATATGGGCATTACGATGTACAACCACCAGACCCGATCAATCTTTGGGACTCCCCTCCTTTTGAACCTGTGATCAAGAACACCGAGCTGCACCCAGACGGTGCCATTTTTGCCCGTGGGGCCTGCGACGACAAAGGACAGTTCTTTATGCATGTGAAGGCCGTGGAATACATGATCAAGAGCAACACCTTACCCTGTAATGTGAAGTTTATGATAGAGGGCGAAGAAGAAGTGGGAAGTGATAGTTTGGAGGATTTCCTAAAAGAAAACAGCGAAAAGCTTAAAAACGACATTATTTTAATTTCGGATACTGGAATGATCGCCAACGACACCCCATCCATCACTACTGGACTAAGGGGACTAAGCTATGTTGAAGTGGAGGTGACCGGTGCCAACCGAGACCTACATTCAGGTATTTATGGAGGTGCCGCACCAAACCCAATTAATGTGCTTGCTAAAATGATAGCACAACTGCATGATGAAAACAACCATATCACCATTCCAGGGTTTTATGATAAAGTAGAAGTTATCTCCGACGAAGAACGTGCCGAAATGGCCAAAGCCCCTTTTGATCTGGAAGCCTATAAAAAATCCTTGGATATTGGCGATGTGCATGGAGAAAAAGGGTACTCAACACCTGAGCGTTTTGGTATCCGGCCTACTCTAGACGTTAATGGTATTTGGGGCGGCTATACCGGAGAAGGTGCTAAAACCGTAATTGCCAGCAAAGCTTACGCAAAAATCTCTATGCGATTGGTACCCGATCAAAATTGGCACGAAATCACAGACCTGTTCCAAAAGCATTTTGAATCGTTGGCGCCAAAAAGTGTAAAAGTAAAGGTAAAACCGCACCACGGCGGGCAAGCCTATGTTACTCCAATCGATAGCATTGGATATCAGGCAGCATCCAGAGCCATGGAAACCACTTTTGGAAAAACCCCTGTACCTCAGCGTACAGGAGGAAGTATTCCGATAGTTGCCTTGTTTGAAAATGTTTTTGACAGTAAAACAATTCTTTTAGGATTTGGTCTGGACAGCGATGCCATACACTCTCCCAACGAGCATTTTGGCGTGTGGAACTTTTTAAAGGGCATTGAGACCATCCCTTACTTTTACAAATATTATACCGAGATGAAGGGCTAGAGTTTTTTTACGTACTTGGTCACAATCACAATATTTTGGCCATCTACCTTACCTTCAATATATTCAGCATTTTCGTGATCCAGGGAAATCCGTCTAACGGCGGTTCCCTGTTTTGCGACCATGCTAGATCCTTTCACTTTCAGGTCCTTAACCAACACAACACTATCCCCATTTTCCAAAATGTTGCCGTTTACATCCCTATGAATAATTTTTTCATTTTCCAACATTCCCTCACCAGTAGCTTTGGCCCACTCCAAGGTCTCATCATCCAAATACATCATATCCAACAAGTCTTGCGGCCACCCTTCAGGTTTTAAGCGATTTAGCATTCGCCATACCACTACTTTTACGGCATCGTGTTCGCTCCACATACTATCGTTTAAACACCGCCAGTGGTTCGCATCTGTTGTTTCCGGATTTTCTATTTGGTTTTTACAGATTGTGCTTATCAAAATACTCCCATCCAATCCACCGGTAGAAACAGGCGGGACCTCATAAATTACCAAGTCCTCCGTAGCTCCGCTCAGTTCACAAACTCCTCCGCTTCGTTCCTGTAAATCTTCCAATAATGACATAGTGTATGGTTTTTTTGATGCTTGCAAACTTAGAACTTTTCATTTTATCGACTTGTAAGTTCCATCAAGAAAAAACCACCCACTTTTTAATGGGTGGCCTTTATTGAACCGCTTACTCAACTATCAAGGTAATTGAGAATATCCATTTTTTGTTTTCCAAAGGAAATATTTTTCAAACAGTACTTTGTTGAAATCATAAAACACATTGGGAATCATGATGGCAAAATTTCTAGGTTTAAAAAGATGGTCACTCAAAATAATGACTTCCTTTTTACCGGCATCCATTACACATATACCAGGTATTTTGCCCCATGCCTTCTTTTTAAGTTTATCCTTGCCTTTGCTTACCCTGATGATATTTTCGGCCACTATTTTACCGGTCTCATCGGAAGGGTAACCGGTTTTAGGGCCTGAGAACGGAACTTTTCCGGGTTTAAAGGGCAATTTTACATCCACAGCAATACCGGCGGACCAAACATTGGGGTATTTAAAGTGCCTATAATCTTCTCCCACGGGCAAATATCCAGTTGCCGTAGCTTGAAGTTTTGGGGAGTTTACCACAAAATCGACCCCTACAAATGGAGGCATCAGCATAGTGAATTTACTGGGCAATACCTCATCCGAAGTAAGAACAACGCTGTTTTCGGTAACCTCCTTGACACCCACTTCTGTTCGATAATGAATATTGAACATCTTCATAAAAGATTTGAGCATGGTTTCTCCCCCAGTAATTCCATCAATCCCAAAATGACCCAAAAAAGTTTCTGGGGTAATCCAATACAGATCCACTTTCTTTCTGATTTTTTGTTCTCTCAACCATTTTTCAATATTGAACAAAAACTCATAAGCCGCTCCCATACAACCTGCATTTTGGGTAGCTCCGATTACAATAGGACCAGGATTTTTCTTGAACTCCTCCAAAGCCTTTCTTGTTTGCATTGCACCATTGGGCGTTCCAATATAATGAGCATGTTCCTTTACGCCAGGTGCAACATCATATTTTACTTTGGGGCCTGTGGCAATTACCAAGTGATCGTAGGCATAATCCCCTTTACTGGTATGCACAACTTGGCTATCTGGATCTACATTCAACGCTTCTGCTTGAACAAAATCCACTCCTTTCTTTTTAAGAATACTGTCTTTTCTAAATGAAATATCTTTGATTTCCCTTCTGCCAAAAGGAACCCATATCAATGAGGGAACAAACAAGAACAATGGCGATTTGTCTATCACCAAGACTTTATGGTCGCTTTTCCCTTTTCTTTTAATTTCCAATGCGGCGGTCATTCCTGCAAAATTCCCACCAATAACTACTGTGGTTTTCATGATTGCGTGATTTAATATATTAAAAGTACAATCCCACTACCTGATAGTCAGTAACCTAAGGCACATATAGACTCTTTTTAATAACTGTCTTTCAAGAAATTAACTGAAAGCCTTTGATTCAATTAGGGAAAAAGAAGATTGAACCAAACTCTACATTTGTAGAATTAAAATATTTGTTCTATGTTTGTAGAACAATCATTGTAATTGAACAGAAAATGCAGTTGTCAAAATCCGAAGAAGAGTTAATGAACATTGTCTGGAAACTAAAAAAGGCCGTTATGAAAGATCTTTTGGACGCTTATCCGGAACCTAAACCGGCTACCACCACGGTTGCAACGCTTTTAAAACGGATGACCGACAAGGGTTTTGTGGCTTATAAAAGTGTTGGGAGGAGCAGGGAATATTATCCATTGGTAAAGAAGAAAGATTATTTTTCCAAGCATGTGAATGGACTCATTAAAAACTTCTTTAACGATAGTGCCACGCAGTTTGCCTCCTTCTTTACCCAAGAAACCAATTTGAGCAAAACTGAATTGGAGGATTTGAAAAAATTGATCGACAACGAAATTAAAAAGAAGTAATTATGCTCCCTTTCCTTCTCAAATCAACGGCCTGTTTGGCCATTTTCCTTGCCTTTTACAAATTGGTGCTGGAAAATGAAAGCATACACCATTTTAAGCGCTTTTATCTTTTGGGGGCACTTATAGTATCGTTCGTTATTCCCAACCTGGTATTTATCGAATATATTGATGTTGTGCAGCCAAACATGGAATCATTTTCGCCGATTGTGGATCAAGGAACTAATGCAATAATTGAACAGCCAGTTCCGCAAACCTCAGTTTTTGATTGGCAACTTTTGCTGTGGATAATTTATGGATTGGGCATTATTGGATTCGGACTGCGTTTTATTGCCAATCTCTTGCGCATACGTTTACGCATCAAAAAGAACCCCAAGTTCAAGGACAATTTTGTAACGAAGGTACTTTTGACTCAAACATTGCCGCCCCATACATTTTTGAACTTTATTTTCTTGAACCAACAGCAATTTGAAGCTAAAAACATTCCCCACGAAGTATTGCTACACGAAGAGACCCATGCCCGCCAGCGCCATAGTTTGGACATCCTTCTTATCGAATTGCTACAGGTAATCCTTTGGTTCAATCCGCTGATCTATCTTTTTAAATCATCCATTAAGCTGAACCACGAATTTTTAGCAGACAAAGCTGTCATCAAAAAGAACCTAGATCATTCACAATATCAAAATACACTCTTGTCGTACTTATCAAACGGCATTGAAAATCATCAGTCGGTCGGCATCGCAAATGCCATTAATTATTCATCAATCAAAAAACGTTTTACAGTCATGAAAACAAAAACATCGAAAAGATCATTTGTACTCAGGAGCCTTTTGCTTCTGCCGCTTACTGCCCTATTATTATTTGGGTTTAGTGAGAAGAAAACAATAACTCGTACCACACCTGTCAAGTTTACAGAAACATCATTGTACCCAGAAAACAAAAGTTTTGAGACCACAGATGGGATTTCCTCAAGATCTATACAATTAGCAGGTCTTATATTAGATTCAGAAACCTTATTGCCTCTGGAAAAGGCTATTATTACAGATTCCGAAGGAACTACACTTGCAAAAACCGATAACAACGGATATTATAATATTGAATTTCAAGTTTCAAATTCCGGTGAAATATTTTTTGATTTCAATGTGATAAAAGAAGGATACAATTCCCTAACTCGAATACAACATTGGGGAAATTTACAAGGTAAAATTAGTTCCGCTATCTATATTGGTTTACAACAAAACGAATCAAATACAAGGCAGCTATCGTCTCTAGTTCCAAATCCAAAAGATCTTGATTACGAAACTATATTAACCAATTATACTGAGGTTAAAAAGGACTTTGTTTTGGCCAAAAAAATAGAAGCATCTAAAAAGGGTAACCAAAATGTTTTCATGCAAATAGATAAAGGCTTCTATATTTTGAGCGACAGCTGGATAAGACTAAACTCTAAGAGTGATTTGGTTCTGGTTGACGATGAAACCATTGTACCTGCCAACACCTTGAACAGCATGATTAAGAGGAACCAAATAATTGGTATGACTCCATTAGGGCCTGGGAATAAAGCCAATTATGCTATTTATACTTCAAAGCAGAATCAGAATGAAGCCAACAAAACCATCAATCCAGTTGAGATCCACATCAACAAAAATGGCAAGCTGTTGCTTCAAAACAAATTAGTTCCATTGGAAGATTTGAAGGATGAGCTTTCAAAAATCAATAACCATCTTTCTTTTGAACAACGCAAAAAAATCATTCGTTCGATTGTTCAAGTGGAGGCCAATACTTCCAAAGAAATCATCAACAAAGTTGACAAAGTATTAACGGAGTACGGCTCTGCGACCATTAACATTTTAGGCCCAAAAGAAATAAATCAACAAAGTGCTTCGCGCGAAGAAATGAAAGAATACAATACCTTGGCCAAAAAGTACAATGAAATGGACCGCAACCACATGATGATAAAAAAGAGAGAGGTTATGCGCTTAAAGGAAATTTATGGCAAAATGTCCAAAAAACAACGTGAAAATGCAGAGCCATTCCCGGATTTTCCTACTCCACCACCCGCACCGGAAACACCCACTTCCCCAAAAGCGATGAAATCCACAAAAAAAGTAAAAACTGGCAATCTTCCAGTGCCACCAGCACCACCAGTGCCCCCAAAACCTATTGAGCATATAAAGAAAATGGCGGAAAAAGGAGCTACTTTTTTCTACAACGGAAAGGAAATATCAGCCAAAAAAGCCATTGAGGTGGTTAAAAACAATAACAAAATAAATATTGATTCCAGAGAATCCCACAGTCCTAAACCTGTTGTAAAACTATCCACCCATCCAATTGTTATAGAAAACTAACATCAGAGATTCCAAATAATGTTAAAAGCCCCGATTATGGGGCTTTTTATGTAACAAATCATCCAAAATTGCGTTCTAATACTCTATCAATCAAATCAGAACACTATAATGCTACAACGTTTTTTTATTTTCTGCTCGGGAGCCGACATCAACATTTTAGAAACTTGCTCCAATGGGGAGCGCAATAAGTATGCTGGTATCGGCGCCACCGTTTTCTTTACCGCAGTAATGGCTTTTATTGCCAGTGGTTATGCTCTTTACACCGTTTTCGACAATATT
This sequence comes from Algicola sp., assembly GCA_018222835.1. Taxonomy (GTDB): domain Bacteria; phylum Bacteroidota; class Bacteroidia; order Flavobacteriales; family Flavobacteriaceae; genus Flagellimonas. The sequence goes on from JAAEZN010000060.1 coordinate 15,490, forward strand.
TACACCTCCATTTTCTTTGGATTGATTTGGGGACTTCTCATCTTTAATCTAGACCGATATATTGTTTCCACGATTAAAAAACGGGATAATTTTAAAGGGGAGTTGCTCCAAGCGGCCCCACGGATTGTACTCGCTTTGATCATCGCTGTGGTGATTTCCAAACCTTTGGAGATGAAGATTTTTGAAAAGGAAATCAATCAAGTATTGTTGGAAGAGAAAAATTCCATGACCCTGAACAATAAGGAACAATTGGCCTTGCAATTCACTCCGAAGATTGAAAACCTGAACCAAGATATTGCCCGCCTAAAAGGAGAGGTTGCCACCAAGGAAGCTGAAACCAATGCACTTTATGACACCTACATTTCAGAGGCTGAGGGAACAGCAGGAACAGGCTTGTTGGGCAAAGGTCCTGTTTACCAAGAAAAACGGGATAAGCACGATGCCGCTTTAACGGAATTGAACAGTTTGAAAGAAACCAACGCCTCAAAAATTGAAAATATAGAAGCACAAATAGCGGCTTTGGAAACCGATTACAATACAGCCGTGACCAACTCACAACCCATTATTGATGGTTTTGATGGTTTAATGGCACGAATCAATGCCTTGGGCAAATTGCCATGGTTTCCCTCCTTTTTTATCTTTTTATTGTTCTTGGCAATTGAAACCGCCCCAATCATTGCCAAATTATTGACTCCTAAAGGGGAGTATGATTACAAATTTGAAGAACAAGAAAGTGTGGTCGCTACTTGGGTGACCCAAAAGGTGGAACAACGCAAATTATTGTTGGCTACCGATGAGGAAATCAACCATCAGATTTATGCCGACATTAAAAATGAAGAAGAACTGTACCGCTACAAAAAGGAGAAAGCAGAAGAATTGCTTCGATTGCAGGCCGATTCATTTCATAATGTCCAAGTGAAAGGACTTTAATCCACTATCCCCATATTTTTTAGTAAGAAGGAGGCATTCATATTTTGGCAAATGCCTTCTTTAAACTTGTAATCGAAATAGAGTTCACCATTCACGATCTGGGCATCAAAATAACGGTTTTGGACTTCGGCGAGTTCGTCGGCGAGGGTACATAGGCTCAAATCGTGGGTGGCTACCATGCCCGTAGATCCATTTTTCACCAACCTTTCCACAAACTTTTTAGAACCTTCGGCCTTGTCCACACTATTGGTTCCCTTTAAAATTTCATCCAGAACCACAAAACAATCGCCCCTTTCCAATTCTTCTACAATATACTTTAGGCGTTTGAGCTCGGCATAAAAATAAGAGGTCTCATCTGCCAAGGAATCCGAGGAGCGCATGCTCGTCAATAAACGAACCGGAACATATTTTACATCTTTTCCTTTTACGGGCAATCCCATATTTGCCATTACAATTTGCAAGGCTACGGCTCGCAAAAAAGTACTTTTCCCGGCCATATTTGCACCAGTTACTATGCAAAAACGTCCTTTTCCTATTTCAAAATCGTTTAGAACGTTCTTCCCTGGGTCAACCAACGGATGACCTACCTCTTTCGCAATGAGCACGATATCTCCCTCCACCAAAGTAGGATAGGTATGATCGGAATGGTTAAATGCATAGGTGCCCAAGGTTATGTATGCATCAAACTGGGCAATGGCAGAGAACCAATCAGCTACCTCTTCCCCGTACTTTTCTATCCAACGTTCAACTTGGTTGGCATAATACAGACTGTACAGCCCCAATCCTTGTCCAAAAATCGAAATAATCAGGTTATACTGTTGTTCCAACATGGTCATACTTTGCGAAAAACGCTTCAAAATCTTGGAGGTCCTCTCCCCTTGCACCGTTAATTTTGCCTGTAGTTCTTGTAGTAATTCCGAAGTAAAACTTTGCCCTTCGAGCTCAGCGATCAACCTTTGATGTTGCTGGATGGTATCTTGTGCCTGTGATACGTTTGTGGAAAACTCCAAGATAGCTTTGGCATATCGACCTACAATGGCCAACCCTAAAAAATACCAGAACAGCACCAAACTTTCGGGAGCCCAGCCCATAACGGCCGCACAAATAAAGAACAAGGAAACCAATACAAATATGTGAGCGCCAAACCTAACCCATTTTGGGGTGGTCTTTTTATGGTTCTTCATCCAATCAGATACAGTATCTGGGGATATTTTAGGCTTGGTTTCGCCCGCTAAAGCCGAGAAATGTTGTCTCCATTCGGGGAGCTTGGCCAACTCCTTTATCGCTTCTTGCTTTTTGATGATATCCTTTGGATATCCGTCCAATAAAAGATTCGAGAAAACTTCACGCCCTTGTTGTAAAGTTGTCCTGTTTGCATATTGATAAAACGATCCTCTGCCAAAAAGGTCCAAATCTTGTGCATAAGGATGGTCCGGTTGCAAAAAATCCTTTCCATCTGGCAATTGATGAAAACGGCGCTGCAAGATTTCCAGTTCCTTGTTATTGATGGCCACTAGCCTATCCAAATACTTTTTATACCGTTTTACATTGCTAAACCGCGTTACCAAAAAAAGGAACAGCACTACTAAAAGCGGAAGCAAAACAACTAGGGCCATTGATTCCCAAAACAGATAAATGGCCAACCAAAAAGCCACAAAAACCAAAAGGCGGAGCGTGGCCAAAAGGGACAGCCTCTTCTTTTTTTGCTGTAGCTCGGTTTGATGTGCATCCCTTTTAGCGGTATAAAATTCGTATAAGTTCGTCATCAAAAAATTAATCTAGTGCTTTAAGTTCCTGCTGTAGTTTTTTGGTAAGGCTTGCCACAATCAAATTATATGAATGATCAATAAGATCTTTGATCAAAGGTGCGGGCAACTGATCTATAAAAAGTGTATTCCAGTGTTTTTTGTTCATATGATATCCCGGAATAATTGCCCCGTCAAACTCCTCCCGTAATTCAATGGCACGCTCCGGATCACATTTAAGATTGCATTGCGGCGGGAGCCTATCCAAAGAAATCAGGGCATATATTTTCCCCATCACCTTAAACACCAATGTATTTTCATCGAACGGAAACTCTTCCGTTGTGCCCTTTTTGGCAACGCAAAACTCTCTAAGTTCCTCTACATTCATTGATCAATACCTTCAGAATCATACACAATCACTTTTTTCCACAGGTCTTCACATTCTTCAATAAAAACCATGTGGGAAGGCTCTTTTTGGTATGCTGCCTGATCCTCGGCAGAATCAAAAGAAAGGACCAAAGAGTAGGTAAAAGAGTCATCGACCACCTCTCGAACTGCCTTTGGCGGTTTACCTATAAACTTGGTCTTGGCATATTGGGAACTGTTCAAAAATTTGGTCAACGAAGCCTCGAAAGTGGCTCTATCCGTTTGGCTATCTGGATTCTTGAACCAGAAATAGACTACATGGGCAAAGCCATGATCAAAGGTGGTTTCTTTGGTTTTCTGTGCCTTGGCAACAAAGGCAACGGTTCCTATAAAGAGTAAGGTGATTATTTTGGTTTTCATGTTCATTACTCTATGCGTTTTTTTTCTTGTTCCGATATTTCCAAGGCGGAGTAGTCGAGTTTCCAACCTATGGTCTCCACAATTTTTTCTACGACCAAAACTGCTTGCAAAGCTTCGTTCCTTGCAGTTTGCATTAGTCCACTTTCTGGGATTTTTTGTTTGATATGTTCCTTGGCTTCTTGATTGAGGTTGGTTAAATCCGTAGGGGAGAAACTATTGAAAATTCCATTTTTGATATCATAAAATTGTAGATCGGGCTCTATGGAAAGGACTTCTGGCTCCGGAAAATGGCTCAACACTATTGTTTTTTTATCATTGATCGCCTTTAAAATCAATTTATTGAGATCGTAACCTATATGTGCCTTGGCCTTGATAACAATTAACGCCTTTTTTTTGCTACGGAACAGGCTCATAAAGGTGTCCTTCGTGTTTTCGTAATGATATATTTCGGCAAAATCCCCTTCTACGGAAACCAGTTTACAGACGCTTCGGATCTTATTCAAGATAACGGTGGACTGTTCTTCGGTAATCTCTTTGTTCCTCTTTTTACGGAACAGGGAAAAAATCCAATACATAAGTATTGCGCCTAATACCAATCCTAAAACTATATCCACAATTTCACCCATTGTTTCTACCTATTTCACCCAAATGGGTAAACCTGAATCCTTTTTCATATTTTAAGCCATATCCCAACATTCTATCCAAAGCTGAATGTGAAAATATTATTATTCCACATAACTTTAAAATGGGCATATCTAAAAAACTTGCACCGATTAAATAAAGTAAAATCCCAATCCCTTTATGATGAAATATGTTATAGATTGTCGCTCCCGATTTATTTCCGAACAGGTACCCTACCATTCCTATATCAGGAGCAAGAATCAATATTAAAAACCACCACCATTGCAAATCAAGTTGCATAAAAATAAAGAAACCAAATAGTAACATCATGGCTTCTTCCAATTTAAGTACTGTTTTCATCTATTTTGTTTCAATTTTATATAAGACTGGCCTACTGGGACTGGCATCGTTTTCAAAAGGTGCCACTTGCAGATTTAAGAAATAGGCACCATCCTCTACTGAATTGGGTACGTAAATAAATTCGGTAATAGTGGCTTTTTGCCTTGGCTTCCCGTCCATATTCCAAAAGGCCTTATGTGCCAAAAGATCGCCATTATCCTTTTCCTTATCCACCGACGGAAGATCGATCAACAAATGCTCCACTCCTTTTTTTACCAGATGTTTGGCTGCAGCTTCGGTTAAATACGGCGGATTGGTGTCCGAGTAATGTTTGGACCGTTTGTCTTCCAAATTGGGCAGGGTCCTGATTACTACGGCTTGTCTTTTCTTGTTGCCCAGGGCGTATTTAATCTGTTTTTCGGAAATGACAAAATCATCGCCCTGCTGTTCCGGAGCCACGGTAATCACCTCGGCAAGAAAGAAAAACCTTTTAAGTTTTTTGTTCACGGAATTGAATTCTTCGGAAATATGGCCCAAACACTCCGTGTGCGTTACATGCGAGTGCGGGTTGAACCAGATATCGTTAAAATTTACCGGCGCTCCTTCGGATACTTTTCCAATAAAACCGTCCTGTTTATGTGGTGCAATGTTTGGCGGTCCCAAGTACCAAGCATTTACATTTTTGTCTCCATGTTGGAGGGGAATGGAAATATCGAGGGGTTGGGCCAAATCTATTTTATAGTTTCTTGAGTTGTATTTTATTGAGGCTATCATCTATGCGTAACTTGTTTGGAGTAATTAAGTCAATTCATTTGATAAATGCAATTTTTATATGTGTTGCTTTGGGTTGTTTCAGGAA
>JAAEZN010000061.1 GCA_018222835.1 Algicola sp.
AATGAAAAAAACACTCATTACCGGAGCTGCCGGGTTTTTAGGGTCTCACCTTTGCGATAGGTTCATTGCCGAGGGGCACCATGTTATCGGAATGGACAACCTTATCACTGGCGACATTAAGAATATAGAGCACCTGTTCCACCTAAAACGGTTCGAGTTTTTTCATCACGATGTCACCAAATTTGTCCATGTTCCGGGCAAAATGGACTATATCCTTCACTTTGCCTCACCAGCAAGTCCGATAGACTATCTTAAAATTCCCATTGAAACCCTTAAAGTGGGTTCCTTGGGAACCCTGAACTTATTGGGGTTGGCAAGGGATCACGGAGCACGAATTCTTGTGGCATCCACATCCGAAGTGTATGGAGACCCATTGGTTCATCCACAAAACGAAGAGTATTTTGGGAACGTAAGCCCAATTGGTCCGCGGGGGGTTTATGATGAAGCAAAACGTTTTATGGAGTCCATAACTATGGCCTATCACAGGCATCATGGATTGGATACACGGATAGTTCGGATCTTTAACACCTACGGTTCACGAATGCGACTGAACGACGGACGGGTAGTCCCCGCTTTTATGGGCCAGGCGCTACGAGGTGAGGACCTTACGGTTTTTGGAGATGGTTCACAATCGCGCTCCTTCACCTATATCGATGATCAAATCGAAGGGATTTATCGTCTTTTGATGAGTGATTATGTGGAGCCTGTAAACATTGGAAACCCGGATGAGACCACTATTCTGGAATTTGCGGAAGAAATCATCAAACTAACAGGGACAGACCAGAAAATCGTATTTAAACCATTGCCTCAAGACGACCCTATGCAACGTCAGCCCGATATTTCGAGGGCCAAAGAAATTCTCGACTGGGAACCTAAAGTGCATCGCTCCGAAGGACTCAAAAAAGTTTTCGAATATTTTAAATCCCTTTCGGATGAAAAGTTATGGGAGGCCCACAGAGATTTCTCTCCAAATAACTAGACAAAAGTTCCCGTCAAAACGTATTTTTGCCAAAACTTTAATCCATGAATATCCTGGTCTTAGGTTCTGGTGGTCGTGAGCACGCCATTTCCCTTAAAATTTCACAAAGCCCTAAAACTTCCAAGCTTTTTGTAGCACCTGGTAATGCCGGTACTTCCCAGATAGCCACAAACGTTGAGGTCGGGGTGAACGATTTTGAAGCCATTAAACAATTGGTGCTCAAGGAAAACATTGATTTAGTGGTAGTGGGACCAGAAGACCCTTTGGTGAATGGAGTTCACGACTTTTTCCTAAATGATGTCGAACTCAAGTCGGTTTCAGTAATAGGACCAGAAAAAGCTGCAGCCGAGCTGGAAGGAAGCAAGGAATTTGCCAAAGAATTTATGATGAGGCATAAAATTCCCACCGCTGCATATCAAAGTTTTACCAGTGATACGCTAGAAGAAGGCTATGCTTTTTTAGAAACTCTCCAGCCCCCATATGTTTTAAAGGCAGATGGTCTGGCTGCAGGGAAAGGAGTTCTTATTCTTGAAGATATCAACGAGGCCAAGAGTGAACTAAAATCCATGCTGGTCGATTCCAAGTTTGGAAATGCCAGTACAACAGTTGTTATAGAAGAATTTCTGGACGGCATAGAATTGAGCTGTTTTGTACTTACGGATGGGGCCAACTACAAAATCCTTCCAACGGCCAAAGATTATAAACGAATAGGCGAAGGCGATACTGGACTTAATACAGGGGGTATGGGAGCTATTTCACCGGTCCCATTTGCCGATTCTGATTTCATGGACAAGATAGAGCGTCAAATAGTGAAACCGACCGTAGAGGGCCTTAAAAAAGACAATTTGCCTTATGTGGGCTTTATCTTTATTGGTTTGATCAAGGTTGGGAACGAGCCTAAGGTAATCGAGTACAATGTTCGAATGGGAGACCCGGAGACCGAGGTAGTGATACCAAGGCTTAAAAGTGATTTGGTAGAGGTTCTTATGGCCATGGCCAACGGAACATTGAATCAGATAGGATTAGAGATTGACGAAAGAGCAGCCACTACGGTAATGGCCGTTTCTGGGGGTTATCCTGAAGCTTACGAAAAAGGCAAGGAGATTTTGGGCGCCGAAAATATAAAGGATTCCATTGTGTTCCATGCCGGGACCAAGATGTCCAATGGAAAAGTGGTGACCAATGGAGGGCGTGTAATAGCAATCACTTCCTTTGGAAAAGACTTTAAGGAAGCGCTACAGAAATCCTATCAAAATATGGAAAAGCTCCATTTTGATGGAATTTACTACAGAAAAGACCTAGGGTTCGACCTATAGATAAGAGTGGGAACTAATTTCCTTGTTCTCTTCGTTATTGTCGTTAAAGATCTTTAATTGTTTCATCCAATAAACCATTGCGATAAAACCAATGATCATAAAGATCCAGTTGATTGTGTTGGCACCCCACCAGCTGTGCATAAAGCGGAGAAAATCCAAAGGTGCAAAAAGGTAATTTACAAATAAGTCCTCTATACCGTAAAAAAACTTGCTCATGTTGGCTATATTTACTTTACAAAAGTAGCAAAAGATAGGATGATTTCAAGCTTTTTCGGAAAAACAAAACCCATAAACTATATTGTACTGGGCGTCTTTTTGTCACTTTTATATTTTACCAAGGTATTTTTTCGACTGGACGGGCAAAAGATAAACGATATTCTCCCTTTTGAACTGCTGATGTTCACCGCCTTATTGTTTGCCGTATTCATCACCAATCAAATTGTGAGAAAGGAAAAAGCAACGGAATCCAATTCCTATACCATGGTCTTTTTTGTGCTCTTGGTCACATCTTTTTCCGATTATTTGGGATATCAGAATATTATTTTTGCCAATTTTTTTCTGCTTCTGGCATTTTGGAGGGTATTGTCCATTAAATCCGTTAAAAATGTAAAGCACAAGATTTTTGATGCCTCCCTGTTAATTTCCATCGCAAGCTTGTTCTACGATTGGTCGTTGGCGTTTATGCTCTTGGTTTTTTATGTGATTGGGGTGTACGATAGGAAGACCTTTAAAAATTGGTTGGTGCCCATTTTAGGTATGGCAACTATTTTTATTTTGACATTTACCATGCTCAAAGTAAAAGGTTCGCTTAATTTTTTCGAGGAACACTATCAATTTTCATTAGGATTGTTTACCGACAAATCCTTTTTTCAAGTGTTGGACTTCAAGATTCTGACATATTTGATTTTGAATGTTTTGATTTCTATAGTCGTATTTGTGCGATTGAGGAATGTGAGCGGCGGAAAGTTGCTACTATTAAGAATCGTATTTTTTACTTTTTTGTTGGCCACTGTATTGATTCTTTTTAATCCGGTCGATGACTCGCCGGTGTTGATCACGTTTTTTCCAGCATCAATTTTCCTTACCAATTATTTTGAGGAAATCAAAAAAAAGAACCTTCGAGAAGTAGTTTTGATCGGGTGTTTGGTACTGGCGTCCACTCTTTTTGTAATTCATCTAAACTAAGTATGCCATAAAGCAATATCTTTGAACAAAACTACTATTATGTTCAGCGATTTTGCCTTCAACATATTTGAGGAAAGTATTCAAAAGTACCATATCAAGGATGATGTCCATCAAGAGTTTTCCAACCCTTATCCAAAGGATAAAGTGGAGCACTTGCTCTACAGAAAAAATTGGATAGATACCGTTCAGTGGCATTACGAGGACATTATTCGTGACCCTGAAATTGATCCGGTTGCCGCATTGGAACTTAAACGCAAAATCGACGCAAGTAATCAGGATCGTACCGATTTGGTGGAGTATATAGATAGCTATTTTTTGAATAAATACCAATCGGTACAAGTGGGCCAAAATGCCAAAATCAATACCGAGAGCCCTGCTTGGGCCATTGACAGGCTTTCTATTTTGGCCCTGAAGATCTATCATATGCAAGAAGAGGTGAACCGAACAGATGCTTCGCCAGAGCATATTCAAAAATGTAGCGACAAACTAGCAGTACTATTGGAGCAAAGGAAGGATTTGTCCACGGCGATAGACCAACTATTGGCCGATATTGAATCGGGAGACAAGTACATGAAAGTCTATAAACAGATGAAAATGTACAACGATGATGAACTAAACCCGGTATTGCGTGGACAAAAAGGGTAAACATACCCATATACTGGTCATACGGTTGTCCGCAATGGGCGATGTAGCCATGACCGTACCCGTACTTAGGGCATTAACAGAAAAATATCCGCATTTACAGCTTACCGTACTAACAAAAAAACCATATGTGCCCATTTTTGATGGGATGTTAAATGTGGAGGTAGTGGCGGCCGATGTAAAAAAACAGCACAAAGGACTATTGGGGCTCTGGCGATTGTACCAAGAACTTAAGCTCATAAAAGTTGATGCAGTGGCAGATTTGCACAATGTTTTACGGAGTAGGGTTCTCAAAAAATATTTTGCTTTGGAACGGGTACCCTTTGTGCAATTGGATAAGGGAAGAAAAGATAAAAAGGCTCTTACCCGTAACAAGAATAAAGTTTTTGAGCAATTAAAAACCACCCACCAGAGATATGCCGATGTGTTTAAAAGGTTGGGCTATACTATAGAACTTGATCAGGCGAAACCTTTGCAGCGGGTCCAGCTTTCCGAAAAAGTACTGGATTTGGTGCAGCAGGATGTAAAAAAATGGGTCGGAATCGCTCCATTTGCTGCCCACGAAGGCAAAATGTATCCTTTAGAATCTACAGAAGAGGTAATAAAGAAACTCAACCATACCAATAAGTATAAAATATTGCTTTTCGGCGGTGGCGCCAAGGAGGTGGAAATACTGGAAAGGATGGCCAAAACTTATGAAAATGCTCTATGCATGGCCGGCAAGCTAAATCTGTCGGAGGAGCTACAGCTTATTTCCAATTTGGATGTGATGTTGTCAATGGACAGTGGCAATGCACATATGGCCACTAATTATGGTATTCCTGTGGTCACTCTTTGGGGCGTAACCCACCCATATGCCGGTTTTTATCCGTTTGGACAACCCATTGAAAATGCATTGATGGCCGATCGAGAAACATACCCTTTGATCCCAACTTCAGTTTATGGAAACAAAGTGCCCGAAGGATATGAAAACGCCATGAAAACCATTAAACCAGAAAAAGTACTGGAAAAATTGTTTTATATTTTAGGGACCTAAGCAACAGACCCTTGGCAACTACTGCCCGCACCAGCGGTGCACCCGTAGCAATGTTGTGAGATAACAATATCCCGATTGCTCAGCACATCATCATTATAATCTTTAATGTGCTTTGCCTTGCTAGCCACCTTTAAGTCGAGCATTTGGTTAAAATCGCAATCGTACAGCCACCCATCCCAACTTACGGAAATGGTATTGGTGCACATCACATTTTCTACTGCTGCCGGATTGTAGGCCTCTACCAAAGAATACATATAATCTTCGTAATTATCCGATGCAATAAGGTAATCCAGAAATCGCGAAATTGGCAAATTGGTTATGGCAAAAAGGTTGTGAAAATCAATATCAAAATCCTCTTTAAGGGCCTTTTTAAAGTCGTGCTCCATGGCACTCTGGTCCGTTGGCAAAAAAGCCCCGGAAGGATTGTACACCAAATCCAAACGCAAATCGCCGTCCGGCATACCGTAGCCTACTTGGTTGAGCATTTGCAATGCTTTAATGGATTTATCAAAAACCCCATCCCCGCGTTGTTTGTCCGTTTTTCCACGGGTGTAATGCGGCATTGAGGAAACTACATGAACATTGTGCTTTTTAAAAAATTCCGGCAGGTCATGATACTTTTTGTTGGCCAAAATAATGGTAAGGTTGGAACGGACAATAAAATCCTTGATGCCCGCTTTGGAGGCTTCTTCCACAAACCACCTAAAATGCGGGTTCATTTCCGGAGCGCCACCGGTAAGGTCCAATGTATGTGCCCCAGTATTTTGTATTACGGCCAAACATTGCTCCATGGTTTCGCGGGTCATGATTTCCTTTCTGTCGGGTCCGGCATCCACATGGCAATGCCCACAAACTTGGTTGCACATATACCCAACATTTATTTGCAGCACCTCCAATTTTTTTGGTTTTAACGGGAACATGCCATTTTTGGCGATTTTATCCTTAAAGTAAGGTAGCTCGCCATCCTCAAATAGCTCGCCATTCAATATCTCCAATTGCTTTTGCGTACTGGCAAGTACATTCTGATTGGCCTTTAAGGATTTTTTAGCTGCTTTTTTTATATCTGTCAATATACTTTGCGTCATATTTTAATTTCCAGTTGATATATGATTGCCCCAGATCTTCTGCCCAACATTAAACTGCGAAGTGTTTATAGTTTAAAATAAAGTGTTTCTAGATTACATGGAAAGTTTCTCGTACTTGTTCATCATCTGGACACCATGAACCAGAGTAGCGCCACTTTCTATGGCCGCCCCTGCGTGTACGGCCTCCATCATTTCTTCTTTGGTGATGCCGCGTTGTAGGCCATCTTTGGTGTAAGCATCAATGCAATAGGGACACTTTACCACATGTGCAACGGCCAGGGCGATCAAGGATTTTTCCCGAGCACTCAATGCTCCCTCTTCGAACACTTTTCCGTAGTAATCAAAAAACTTGTTCCCAAGTTCTTCGCTCCATTCCGTAATCTTACCAAATTTTCTAAGGTCTGCCGGGTCGTAATATGATTTGGACATATTTCAATTTTTTATGTTATACCTAAACATACAACAAATATCACTATTCATTTTGGTCGAAAGTGGATGGAAGAGATTACATGTTATGAAAAATAATCGCTTATAATCATAGGAAAAACTGATTATCAGGTGGCTAAATAAATAAGAGCGGCACCTGCCGCTCTTATTTTGATTCAAATTTAACCTACTTGCCTATTATTTTGATGGCAAAACAACAGTGTCCACTACGTGGATCACCCCATTGGATTGATTCACATCTGCAATGGTTACAGTAGATACGTTGCCCATGTTGTCTTTTACCATGATCATACCGTTATTCATCGTGGCAATCAACTTATCTCCGTTAACGGTAGTAAGCTCGGTCATTCCGTTACCTTTTTTAATCCATTTTTTTAGGTCTTTGGCATTATACTTTCCTGCCACTACGTGATAAGTAAGCACACCTTGTAATTTTGCCTTGTTTTCCGGTTTTAGTAGTGTAGCTACAGTTCCATCGGGCAGCTTTTCAAATGCACTATTGGTGGGCGCAAAAACGGTAAAAGGACCCTCACCTTGTAATGTCTCTACTAAATCTGCAGCTTTTACTGCCGCAACCAAAGTGGTGTGGTCTTTGGAGTTCACGGCATTGGAAACAATGTCCTTGCTAGGGTACATGGGAGCTCCTCCCACCATTTTGGTTTGGGAAAACCCGATTACAGTGGTTAAAAACCCAATACAGGATAATATTAAGGTCATTTTTCTAAAAGATTTCATATGCAATAATTTTTGGTTTATATAATCACTTACGGAGTTTTTACATTAAGGGTTTGGTTTAAGGAAATATTGGTGTCATTTAATAGAAATAAACAGTTGAAATAACATTGACAAACCATCATTGTATTAACTTTACTTTCTATTGATTTAAAAAGAAAATGCTTGAAAATAAATCTATAGGTTTGGTTTTATCCGGTGGAGGTATTCGGGGAATGGCCCACATTGGATTGATCAAAGCCATGCGTGAGCACAGTATTGAAGCCAATATTGTGGCCGGGACCAGTATAGGTGCTTTGGTGGGCGCACTTTATGCCAACGGCAACTCTGCCGAGGAAATGCTTTCTTTTTTTAAGGAAACACCGCTGTTCCAGTATAGTTTTTTTACCATAAACAAACCTGGGTTTATAGATACTGAACGGTATGCGAATATCTTTAAGAATTTTTTTCCGTCCAACTCATTTGAAAGCTTGGGCAGGCCATTGTTCATTGTTGCTACCGATTTAATGAGCGGGAAAGAAACCATATTTAATAAAGGTGAACTGATTAAACCTTTATTGGCTTCGGCTGCACTGCCTCCCGTTTTTAGCCCAGTTGAAATAAATGGTATTCTTTATGCGGATGGAGGGATCATGAACAATTTTCCAACTGAATATGTGAAGGATAAAACGGATTTTATCATTGGCAGCAATGTTTCTGTAACCGTACCACTGCAAAAAAGGGATTTGCGAAATTCGTTTCAACTGACAGGAAGAGTGACCAGTTTAATGATACATGCTTCCAACGACGAAAAATTAAAACAGTGCGATCTTTTTATCGAGCCTAAAGAGTTGGACAAGATTGGGGTGTTGGATAAAAAAGGTATCGAAAACGCCTTCAATATTGGATACGAATACGGGAGCAAGGCCTTGGAGAGAATGCTGTCCAATACCTAACCATTTTTATACATTATCAAAATCCACGGTAATCTGAGAAGTGAGGGGATGTGACTGACATGTTAGAACAAAACCGTCATTGATCTCACCATCCGTAAGAATTTGGTTTTTCACCATTTCGGCCTTTCCATCCGTTAAGCGAGCTATACAACTACTACATACACCACCTTGGCAGGAATACGGTGCATCTATGTCTTGTTTTAGAACGGCATCGAGTACAAATTCTTTTTTGTCCATAACAAAGCTGTAGCTCTCGTCGTCCAAAATAACGGTCACTTGGGTCTTCCCTTCCAATTCTTCGGCAAGGGTGTCCTCGGTATCTTCACTCGTGAAGAGTTCATAATGAATTGCCCCCTCATCAACACCGTTTCCTTTTAAAGTATCGGTAACCTGATGGATCATGCCTTCTGGTCCGCACAGGTAAAACCCGTTAAAAGCAGTCTCCTTAAACTTGTTCTTTAGTACAAAATTGACAGTCGATTTTTCTATTCTTCCAAATAGTGCGTCTTCCTCTGTGGACCTGCTGTACACATATTGCACAAAAAAACGATTTCCATATTGTTCTTTTATCGTCTGGATTTCCCTGAAATACATGGTTTCTTCTGGCGATTGATTGCCAAAGACCAAAACAAAAATATTTTCGGGATTGCGTTCCAATACGGTTTGGGCAATACTCATGATTGGGGTAATACCGCTACCGGCGGCAAAAGCTGCAATTTTTTGGGGAGAAGCATCATCAAAAACAAAGCGGCCTTCCGGGGGCATAACCTCAAAAGTATCCCCGACCTTAATTTGCTCATTGGCATAAACGGAAAAGGTACCACCTTCCACTTTTTTAATGCCCACCGTTAGTTTCCCCGAAGATGGAGGAGATGAAATGGAATAGGCCCTTCGGAGTTCCTTTCCATTAATTTCGTGTTTTATGGTAATATATTGTCCTGCTTGAAAAGCAAAAGCTTCTTTTAGGTTTTCTGGAATGTCAAAAGTAAGGGCTACAGCATTTGGAGTTAATTGGTCAACTGCAGCTATTTTTAAAGCATGGGATGCGCTCATGTAAAAAATTTTGGTGCAAAATTAAGCATTACGCTTGTTTTGAACAGTCATTTTAAGAAAAAGCGTAGGATTTGTAACAAAACCGATAATTTAGATACCAACAGAAAAACACCAGCCATGCTCAAACACTTTACTGGACTTCAATGGAAGTCATTTTTTAGGTCTGCAAGCTTTAAAACAGAGATTTGGTTTAAAATATTGATGGCCTTGGGAGCACTATACTTTATTGTTGTTTTCCTAGGAATGGGGGTCGGGGCGTATTTTCTTATCGAAGATATGGAGCTTGGAGATCCCTTGAGGGTGGCCAACCGGTTTTTGATCTATTACCTTGCTTTTGATCTGGTATTTAGGTACATGCTCCAAAAAATGCCGGTGACCAATATTAAGCCTTTGCTCTATTTGCCCATAAGCAAGAGCAAAGTGGTGAACTTTTCGCTGGGAAAAACAGTGATTTCGTTTTTTAATATTGCCCATGCCTTCTTTTTTGTGCCATTTAGTATTGTTTTATTGGTAGAGGGGTATCCTCCGGTGCAGGTTATTGGATGGCACTTGGCCTTGATGGCGATATTTTACTGTAACAACTTTATCAATGTTATGGTGAACAATCAAAATGGGGTTTTCTATGTATTTGCGGCCATCTTTATCTTAGCTGGGGCATCACAGTATTACCAATGGTTTGATATTACCATATACACCCAACCTGTTTTCGACTTCTTTTACGATATGCCCTGGTCGGCTATAATCCCATGGGTAGTTTTGGTAGGGTTGTATTATGGGGCCTATACCTATTTTAAAAAGCATATGTATTTGGATGGTGGTTTGGCCAAAAAACAGTCGGAAGCCAAGACCGAAAATTTGGAATGGTTGGACCGCTTTGGCAATTTGGGAACATTCCTTAAGAACGACATCAAACTAATCAAAAGAAACAAAAGATCGCGTTCGGCCGTAATCGCAGGAGCCTTCTTTATTTTTTACGGACTTCTGTTTTTTACGGGGGCCTTGGAGGTTTATGATGGCCCTTTCTGGAAAATATTTGCAGGAATTTTTGTTACCGGCGGGTTTCTCTTCAGCTTTGGGCAGTACGTGCCCAGTTGGGACAGTAGCTATTATCCTTTAATGATGAGCCAGAACATTAAGTACCGCGAATATTTATCGTCCAAATGGTATTTGGTGATCATAGCAACCATTATTTCTACCATTTTGGCCACATTCTATATCTATTTTGGTTGGGAAGCCTATGCCGCAGTATTGGTTGGGGCCATTTATAATATCGGGATCAATAGTTACCTCGTGCTTTGGGGCGGGGCTTACGTAAAAACACCTATAGATCTAACCTCCAACAAAAAGGCCTTCGGGGATAAACAGGCATTTAATGCCAAGACCCTTTTGCTCACATTGCCCAAGCTGGCACTGCCCATGGGAATTTATGCCGTTGGGCACTTTTTAATTTCACCTATGGCCGGATACATTTTTGTAGCTGTTTTTGGATTGCTCGGATTTGTTTTTAAGAACAAAGTGTTCACCATGATCGAGGGCATATATAAAAAGGAGAAGTACAAGACATTGCAAGCATACAAACAGAAATAACCAACATAAAAAATACAAATGATAACAGTTCATAATTTAACCAAGACCTACGGACAGAACACCGTTTTGAACATTGATCAATTGGAAATTCCAAAAGGACAGAGTTTTGGATTGGTGGGGAACAACGGAGCAGGAAAAACAACCCTTTTTAGTTTATTGTTGGATTTGATTCAGCCCTCGACCGGTCACATAATGAACAACGAAGTACAAGTGGACCAAAGCGAAGCATGGAAACCCTTTACCTCGGCTTTTATTGATGAGACTTTTTTGATAGGCTACCTTACCCCCGAAGAATATTTTTACTTTATCGGGGAACTAAGAGGCCGAAATAAGGCAGATGTGGACGCCCTTTTATCCAATTTTGAAGATTTTTTCCATGGAGAGATCTTGGGCCAAAAAAAGTATCTGCGGGACCTTTCCAAAGGAAACCAAAAGAAAGTAGGTATTGTGGCCAGCTTTATAGGCAACCCCGAAGTGGTGATTTTGGACGAGCCTTTCGCCAATTTGGATCCGACTACCCAAATCCGATTAAAGGGAATCATCAAGGATCTAGCTGCAAAAGAAGGAGTTACCGTTTTGGTTTCCAGTCATGATCTGATCCATGTTACCGAAGTTTGCGAACGTATCGTAGTGCTCAACAAAGGTGAGATCGTTAAGGACATCCACACCTCGGCAGAAACCATGAAAGAGCTCGAAGCTTTCTTTGCAGGTTGATGTTTTAAAAACGACCTGAAGAAATTCTTGCATTTTATCGATAAGGCTTATAATAATCCGCTCATTTTTGAGTTTAAGGTTACACAAGATTATCGATAATTTTGAAGCTTCATCACACATTTATAGGCGCCATGGTTTTGGGAGGGCTAGTATTTAATGCTTGTTCCACCAAAAAGGACAAATTCGTCAACCGAAATTGGCATGCACTCAATACCAAGTACAACATTTTGTATAATGGGAATTTGGCCTTTCAACAAGGACTGGAAGAAATCAATGCCAACTATCGGGACGATTATTGGGAAATACTTCCCGTGGAACGCCTTAAGGTTACCGACGAGATAAAACTAGATTCGGAGGACAACAATCCCAACTTTATTATTGCAGAGGAAAAGGCCACCAAGGCCATCCAAAAACACAGCATGGACATAAAGGACGAGGAACGTAATCCACAAATGGACGAAGCATTCCTGCTGCTTGGTAAATCACGTTACTTTGATCAACGGTATATTCCGGCGTTGGAGTCCTTCAACTATATCTTAAGAAAACATAATTCTAGCGACAAGCTCAACGAGGCCACAATTTGGCGCGAGAAGACCAATATGCGATTGGATAACCCCGAAGTGGCCATTAAAAATCTAAAACGCCTTTTTAAGTACGAAAAGCTCAAGGATCAGGAATATGCCGATGCCAATGCCGTTTTGGCGCAATGCTATATTAACCTCAACGTTCCCGACACGGCCATCCAAAAGCTTAAAATATCGCAGGCCTACACCAAAAAGAACCCGGAAAAGAGCAGATACCTTTTTATTATCGGTCAGTTGTACGACCAATTGGGGCATAAGGACAGTGCCAATTACGCCTACGATAAAGTAATAGCCCTTAACCGCAAGTCGCCAAGGGTGTATATGATCAATGCACATCTCAAAAAAATTCAAAATACAGCATTGACCGAGAACAATAGGGAAGAAATGTTGGATCACCTCGCCGAATTGGAAGAGAATAGGGAAAACCGCCCTTTCTTGGACAAAATTTATAGACAGGTAGCCGAATATCATATGGCATTTGAGTTGGATAGCTTGGCATTGGCCTACTATAATAAATCCATTCAGGCCACGCAGGGAGAGCAAAAACTAAATGCACTGAATTATCAGAGTTTGGCCGATTATTATTTTGATGAGGACCAGTATAGGATTGCGGGGTCATACTATGATAGTACTTTGACCAACCTGAGCGAGAACACCAGAAAGCATCGCGACATTAAAAAGAAACTGGATAACCTTGAAGATGTTATCAAATACGAGGATATTGTTCAGCATGCGGACAGTGTTATAACCCTATACCAAATGCCCGTTGCGGAGCGTAAGGCCTATTTTGAGGATTATATTGCCGAATTAAAACGGAAAGAAGAGGCAGAAGCAGAAAAGCAGCTGGAAAAAACAGTAGCTGGTTTTGCCACTTTTGCGGACAGTAAAGGAGGCAAGGAGAACAAGGGAAAGTTCTATTTCTACAATATTACAAGTTTGGGCTACGGAAGAAACGATTTTAAGACCCGTTGGGGCAACAGGGCACTCGAAGATGATTGGCGGTGGAGCAATAAGGCCAGGGTCTCGGTTTCGGAAGCCACAGGAGAACCTATCGCCAACAATGAGGATAATTTGACCGAGGACCAGAAGTATTCTGCAGAGTACTATTTGGCACAGATACCGACCGATGTGGCCGTAATAGATAGCTTAAAAGGCGAGCGCAATTTTGCCAATTATCAGTTAGGGCTGATTTATAAGGAAAAATTCAAGGACAATATGTTGGCCGCTGCCAAATTGGAGCGCGTACTATCTTCCAATCCCGAAGAACGGTTGGGTTTACCATCAAAATATAATCTTTATAAGGTTTACGAGGAATCAGAAAGTCCTTTGGCGATGGGTGTAAGGCAGGACATTATCTCTAATCATCCGGATACAAGATATGCTGAGATCCTTTTGAACCCTCAGGCGGTGTTGAACGGAAATACAGATAGTCCCGATGCCAGATATGCGGCATTGTTCAAACAATACCAGCAACAACAATTTTTAAATGTAATTACCCAATCCGAAGCATACATAAACAAGTTTACGGGAGACCCCATTGTGCCCAAGTTCGAAATGTTGAAAGCCAATGCCATTGGCCGCTTACAAGGATTTGAGCCTTTTAAGGAAGCCTTGAACTACGTAGCGCTTACCTATCCCAACAATGCAGAAGGGAAAAAGGCGGAGCAAATCGTGGAGGAGCAACTGCCAAAGTTGGAGAATAAGGAGTTCACGCCAGAAACAGGTTCAACAGGTGCCGGTAACTGGAAAGTAGTGTTCCAATTTAAGATCAAGGACGATGAAAAAGCGAACAAGCTCAAAAATCGACTGGAAGAAGTTATGAAAGAGCTGCGTTACGACAATTTGGTCTCCAAGGACATCTATAATTTAGAGGACGAGTTCGTAGTGGTTCACGGTTTCCGTTCCAAGGACTTTGCCCTGGGTTTTGCCGAGCTTATAAAAAACAACAGGGACTACCTTATTAAAGATGAGAATTTTGTAGTTTTATCAGATAATTATAAAATCATACAAGTCCACAAGAATTTAGAATCATACAAAGCACAATTTTAAACCCCAAAACCCTAGAACACAATGTTTTCCGACAACAAAAAACCACGACCTATGAACGAATTTGGTGGCCAGCCCAATAGAATTGAAAAGAACACGACAATTAAAGGCGACATTACTTCCGAGGCCGACTTTAGGATAGACGGTAAATTAGAAGGGAATGTTACTACATCCGGTAAAGTGGTCATTGGTAAAGATGGCTACATTAACGGAAAGGTAGAGTGCGTAAACGCGGACATCGAAGGAAAGTTTAATGGAGAGCTGATGGTAAAAGACCTACTATCGTTAAAATCTTCTGCAACAATAGAAGGTACGGTGAGCGTGGCCAAGTTGGCCGTGGAACCCGGAGCTACTTTTAATGCAGCTTGTACCATGGGCAAAGGAGCCGTTGCATCGGCTTCTAAAATGCAGTCTTCCAAAAAAGATGAGCCAGCAAAAGCCTCCTAAGAAAAAGTATAACAAAGCAATTAACACAGCTGCCCGTTTGTCTGGTTCTGCCATTCAAATGGGCATTGTTATTTATTTGGGCGTTTGGGGCGGCAAGTGGTTGGATGCCCATTACAAGACCGAAAAAATCTTCCTTCCCATTTGTACCATACTAGCGGTTGCCATTTCCATATATTTGGTGATTCAACAACTAAAAAAAATCAACGATTGAAATTTAGGTATTACCCAGCCCTTTTTGTTTCCACCTTATTATTGGGTCTAGTTGTGTTGTATTTGACCCAAACATGGATTCTTGAAAATAAAGGACATCAACTTTCCGGCCTTCAAATAGTGAAAAGTTATGTGCTGAACGGCATAATGGCATTGATAGTGTTTTTTGCCATTTATATTTTTCGAAACAAATACCGTGATCTATTGGGCTTTTTTTTCTTGGGAGGGAGTCTTATAAAATTTACCCTATTCTTCATTTTTTTATATCCAGGATTTAATCAAGACGGCAATTTGGAGCGTTTGGAGTTCCTGGTGTTTTTTGTGCCCTACGGATTCGCATCGGTGCTCGAAACATTCTTTTTGGTGAAACTGCTTAATACTGTGTAGCAAAGCCTTGAAAATCACCTAATAAAACAATAAAAAAAATAATACTGTAAAAAGCTTTTTTCTTTTGATTGGGGAATGTATTTTTGCACCAATTTTTGAGGACCCATTAGTTGGATCATATGCGAAATTCTTTTTTCAGTAAAAAAATAGTTGCCGTAATCTTTTTGATTGCGGGATTTGTGTCGGCCCAAAACCATGAGGGAGAAGAAGTTGAAACCGGCGCCCATGATTTAAAAACAGAAATTAAGGAATACATCGACCATCACCTTTTGGATTCGCATGATTTCAACCTTTATTCCTACACTACGGATACAGGAGAACACAAGTATGTAGGTTTTCCGCTTCCTGTGATTCTTTGGGACAACGGTCTTAAGGTTTTTTCCTCATCTAAATTAAAGCACGGAGAAGGCGTGGCCGAGGTTGATGGGAGCTACTACAAGCTTTACCATAATAAAATTTACAAGACCGATGCCGAAGGCACTATCAATTACGGAGGGCACCACGGTGAGGAAACACATACAGAGGATGCTTTTGGGGAGAACTTAGTGGTGGACGATTCCCATCCTACGAACGAAAAGCCTTTGGATTTTTCCATAACAAAGAATGTTGTGTTCATTATTGCAGTAGCACTTCTTATGTTTTTGGTGTTCCGTTCCATGGCAAAAAGATATCAGAAGAGCACAATGCCAAAAGGATTGGGCAGATTCTTGGAGCCGCTTGTTCTTTTTGTTCGCGACGAAATAGCTATCCCTAATATTGGTGAGCACAAGTATAAGAGGTATATGAGCTATTTGTTAACGGTATTCTTCTTTGTCTGGATCATCAACCTTTTAGGGTTGACACCACTTGGGGTCAACGTAACCAACAATATTGCCGTTACTTTCGCATTGGCGATCATCACCTACTTTATTACAACATTTACAGGGAACAAAAACTACTGGAAACACATTTTTTGGATGCCGGGAGTACCTGTTCCAATGAAAATTATATTGGCGCCCATTGAATTGTTGGGAACCTTCATCAAACCATTTTCGTTGATGATTCGTTTATACGCCAACATTACCGCAGGTCACGTAGTATTGATGAGTATTATCGGGCTTATGTTCATATTCAAGAACTGGATAGGTAGCCCATTGTCTTTCTTGTTGGCATTCGCACTTTCCTTGTTGGAATTGTTGGTGGCGGCATTACAGGCATATATTTTTACTATGTTGTCCGCTCTATACTTTGGTATGGCGGTAGAAGAAGATCATCATTAATTAGAACGTTTAATATTTAAATTCATATATCATGACAATTCCAAACATCGTAGGTGCTGGTTTGATCGTAATCGGAGCAGGATTGGGTATCGGTAGAATCGGTGGACAAGCAATGGAAGCCATTGCACGTCAACCTGAAGCTTCTGGTAAGATCCAAACAGCAATGTTGATTGCAGCAGCCCTTATTGAAGGTATCGGTTTCGCCGCTCTTTTTGCAGCTTAATAACCGTAAAAACATTGATGAAGGCCATAGCGGTTGGCTGTGGCCCTTCATTGATTTAAATGATATAGTTTAAAAGAATTAATAGAATAAGATAAATGGAAAAGTTAATCGAGCAGTTTTCCTTCGGGTTGTTTTTTTGGCAGATGTTGCTTTTTATCGCTCTTTTATTGTTGCTTAGAAAGTATGCATGGAAACCTATCCTTGGAGCGGTTGAAAAACGTGAAGAAGGAATAAAAGATGCACTTGAGGCAGCTGAGGCGGCAAAAAAGGAAATGCAGAACGTTACTGCCGACAGCGAAAAGCTTTTGAGGGAGGCCAAAGTTGAAAGGGACGCTTTGTTGAAAGAGGCCAGGGAAATCAAAGAAAGCATCATTGCTGAAGCCAAGGAACAAGCCCAAGTTGAAGGCGATAAGGTGATCAAGCAAGCTCAAGCTACTATTGAAGCTGAGAAAAAAGCTGCGGTTGCCGACATCAAAGCGCAAGTGGCCAACCTTTCAGTGGAAATTGCAGAGAAAGTAATCAAAGAAGAACTTTCCAATAAAGACAAGCAACTAAAGTTGGTTGACGATATGTTGGGTGATATCAAATTAAACTAAGGCATGAACCAGAACAGGGCAGCCATACGATACGCCAAGGCAACTTTGGATTTCGCTGTTGAAAAGAAAGCGGCGGATGCCGTTGAAAAAGACATGCGCGAAATTGCTGCGACCATTTCTGAAAACGTGGAGCTTCAAAATGTATTGGAGAGCCCTATCATAAAATCAGAAGTAAAGAAGAACAGTTTGCTCGAAATCTTTAAGGGTGCCAACGAGATTACAAAAGGTCTTTTGGAAACCTTGATTGGCAATAAGAGAATTGCGATGTTACAGGAAGTGGCCTACAAGTACATCATCCTTCACGAAAAATTGAAGGGAGAAGAAGTAGCTTATGTAACAACTGCTGTTCCTTTGACCTCCGAGTTGGAGAAAAAGATTTTGGACACGGTTACCAAGGCTACCGGCAACAAGGTGACTTTGGAGAATAAAATCGATGAGAGCATCATCGGAGGATTTGTACTTAGGGTGGGCGACACCCAATACGATGCAAGCATCGCAAACAAATTGAACGGATTAAAAAGAGAATTTACAAATAGTCTATAAAAATGGCAGGAGTAAAAGCCGCTGAGGTATCAGCAATTTTGAAAAAACAGTTATCAGGTTTCGAAGCATCCGCTTCTTTGGATGAAGTAGGTACCGTATTACAAGTAGGTGATGGTATTGCCCGTGTATATGGACTTTCCAATGCCCAGTACGGGGAGTTGGTAGAGTTCGAGGGAGGTATGCAAGGTATCGTTCTTAACTTGGAAGAAGACAACGTAGGTGTTGTATTGTTGGGCCCATCCAAAGAGATTGTGGAAGGTGCTACTGTTAAGAGAACCGAGCGTATTGCTTCCATCAATGTTGGTGAAGGAATTGTTGGCCGTGTGGTGGATACCTTGGGTAAACCTATCGACGGTAAAGGACCTATCTCCGGTGAAACCTACGAGATGCCTTTGGAACGTAAGGCTCCTGGTGTAATTTTTAGACAACCCGTTGACGAACCTATGCAAACAGGTATCAAGGCTATCGATGCCATGATTCCGGTTGGTCGTGGACAAAGGGAGTTGGTTATCGGTGATAAGCAAACAGGTAAGACCACGGTTTGTATCGATACCATCCTAAACCAAAAAGAATTTTACGATGCAGGTGAGCCGGTTTACTGTATCTACGTTGCCGTAGGTCAGAAAGCATCAACGGTAGCCGCCATTGCCAAAACGTTGGAAGAAAAAGGAGCTTTGGCCTATACGACCATTGTTGCCGCAAACGCTTCCGACCCTGCTCCAATGCAGGTATATGCTCCGTTCGCTGGTGCTGCCATTGGCGAGTACTTCAGGGATACAGGCCGTCCGGCATTGATTATTTATGATGACTTGTCAAAACAGGCAGTAGCTTACCGTGAGGTTTCCTTGTTGTTGAGAAGACCACCGGGACGTGAAGCATACCCTGGAGATGTTTTCTACCTTCACTCCAGATTGTTGGAGCGTGCTGCAAAAGTAATCGGTGACGATGCTATTGCAAAGAATATGAACGACCTTCCTGAATCGTTAAAGTCTAAAGTGAAAGGTGGAGGTTCTTTAACGGCACTTCCAATTATCGAAACTCAAGCAGGTGACGTATCCGCTTATATCCCTACCAACGTAATTTCCATTACAGATGGTCAGATATTCTTGGAGCAAGACTTGTTCAACCAAGGGGTTCGTCCTGCGATCAACGTAGGTATCTCCGTATCACGTGTGGGTGGTTCCGCGCAGATCAAGTCCATGAAGAAAGTAGCAGGTACCTTGAAACTTGACCAAGCCCAGTTCCGTGAATTGGAAGCCTTTGCCAAGTTCGGTTCCGATTTGGATGCCGCTACCTTGAACGTTATCGAAAAAGGACGTAGAAACGTGGAGATCTTGAAACAAGGTCAGAACGATCCATTTACCGTGGAAGATCAGGTGGCCATCATCTTTGCAGGTTCCAAGAACTTGTTGAGAGATGTTCCTGTGGACAAGGTAAAAGAGTTTGAAAAAGATTACTTGGAGTTCTTGAACGCCAAGCACAGAGATGTTTTGGATACGCTTAAAGCCGGTAAATTGACCGACGAGGTTACCGATACATTGACTGCTGTTTGCAAGGATCTTTCAAGCAAGTACAAAGCATAACAATTGTCATTTCTGAAGGGTCCTGAGCGTAGTCGAAGGGCACTGCAGGAATCCATAACCAAAAAGATTCCGCATCAAGTGCGGAATGACAAAGAAGAATATGGCAAATCTAAAGGAAATACGTAACAGGATATCATCCATCTCATCAACGATGCAGATTACCAGTGCCATGAAAATGGTATCGGCTGCCAAGTTGAAGAAGGCACAGGATGCTATTACGGCAATGCGGCCCTATTCCGATAAACTGACCGAGCTCCTACAAGGGCTTAGCGCCAGTTTGGAAGGAGATGGAGGAAGCGAGTACGCCGACAAAAGGCCAGTGAACAAAGTTTTGGTGGTAGCCATTACTTCCAATAGAGGTCTTTGTGGTGGATTCAATTCCAACATCATCAAGCAGAGCAACAATTTGGTGTCCAATAAGTATCCGGGCAAACAGGTCGATTTCTATACCATTGGTAAGAAAGGAAACGATATCCTTAGAAAAAGACATACCATTTTGGGCGACCAGAGCAAGGTGTATGATGATTTGACCTTTGAGAACGTTGCCGAGATTGCCGAACTTTTAATGCGTTTGTTCACCAAAGGTGATTATGATAAAATCGAGTTGGTGTACAACAAGTTCAAAAATGCCGCGACACAGATTGTGATGACAGAACAGTTCCTGCCCATTGTTGGCGCAGAAGGTGATGAAGCCATTGCAGCAGATTATATTTTTGAGCCATCGAAAGTGGAAATCGTAAAGGAATTGATACCTAAATCTTTGAAGACACAATTGTTCAAGGCGATTAGAGATTCTTTCGCGAGTGAGCACGGTGCTCGTATGACGGCCATGCACAAAGCAACGGACAATGCCGCAGAGCTTAGGAACGAGCTTAAATTAACGTACAACAAAGCCCGTCAAGCAGCCATTACCAACGAAATCCTCGAAATTGTTGGTGGAGCGGAAGCGTTGAACAATTAAGCCGAACCAAAGCGAGGCCAAATATTCAATAGCCGAGGCGTTGAACAACTAGAAGTACAATATATTTATATAAGTAAAGGCCACCGAATGGGTGGCCTTTTTGTTTTTCTTAGGACAATAAGGTTTAGGTACTAATGGCTTTTG
>JAAEZN010000002.1:0-94913 GCA_018222835.1 Algicola sp.
CTAGTTTTTTACCCAGGCTGTATAAAAGTAGGGGGTGTAACACATGTAGAGGCTGTGGCCACCAAAGGTGGGATTATTAGAACGGCCGATACTTTTGAAGGAATGTTGGCGAAAGGAGTGGGTACGGATTACGATTGGAGCACTTTTAAAGAGTATTTGGTGAATGGCAGGCTGCCCGATTATAGTGGTAAGCTGAACGAGGAAGTATTGATCTCCAAATTAATGGCAAATAGGCTGCAACTTAAAACAGGGGACACTTTCTTTTCTTTTTTTCTTAGGGATGGAGACGCTTCCAAACCACCCAATAACAGGCGCTTTGAGATTGTAGGTATTTATGATAGTGGTTTTGAGGAGTTTGATGAAACTTATGTTTTTGTGGATATCCGCCATATTCAACGGATGAACAAATGGGAAGAAAATGAAATCGGAAACTTTGAAGTATTTATCGATGATTTCGACCAGCTTGAGAGCAAGAGCAATGAAATTTATGGAAAAACGGTATCTGTTTTGGATACTCAAAATATAAAGAACAAGTACTTCCGCATTTTTGAATGGATCGGTCTTTTTGATTTTAATATTGCTTTGATCATTGGTATAATGATTATAGTAGGGGGCATTAATATGATTACGGCTTTGTTGGTACTTATTTTGGAGCGTACACAAATGATCGGCATTTTAAAGGCCTTGGGGTCTGCCAATTGGAGCATACGAAAGGTGTTCTTGTACAATGCGGCCTATTTGATTGCCATTGGTCTTTTTTGGGGCAACCTCATTGGATTGGGGGTTATTTTTCTTCAGGATAGGTATCGCATGTTCAAATTTCCAAATCCGCAGGAATATTATATTGAATACATTCCTGTGCACATGGACCTTACTACTATTCTTTTATTGAACATTGGGGTAATGGTGCTTTGTTTGTTGATGCTTTTGATCCCATCCTACATCATAACCAAGATTACTCCTGTAAAAGCGATTCAGTTCGAGTAGAAGATATTTTTACTATGGTGTTTATCAATCTAAATTGATAACTTGTGCAAAAAATAACCCGCCATGACTTCTAAATTTTATTTAGCCTTGTTGGCATTGCTTTTAATGCTGCCATTGTCTGCCCAAAAACTCTCCAGAACCGAAAAAAAGATTATTTCCACTATTGAGAAAAATAATGAAGAAGCCATCGATTTTTTGGAAAAGGTGGTCAACATCAATAGTGGTACCCTTAATTTGGATGGCGTAAAAGAGGTTGGGATGGTTTTTAAAGATGCCTTTAACGATATTGGTTTTGAAACCAAATGGATAGAGATGCCCGAAGAAATGAACCGTTCCGGCCACTTATTTGCTGAGACTTCTGGAACAAAAGGGAAAAAATTATTGCTCATTGGACATTTGGATACTGTGTTTGAAGAAGATAGCCCGTTCCAAAAATTTACAATGGTGAACGATAGTATTGCCCATGCTCCGGGAGGAAATGATATGAAAGGCGGCAATGTGATTGTTCTATATGCTCTACGGGCATTACAAGAACAAGGATTGCTAAACGATGCACAGATAATCGTAGCCTACACAGGTGATGAAGAAAGTACAGGTAAACCATTGTCCGTAAGCAGAAAGGATTTGATCGATGCAGCCAAGCGAAGTGATATTGCCTTGGGTTTTGAGACCTCCACAGGTTTTAATTATGCCACGGTGGCAAGAAGAGGGTCGTCCGGTTGGGCCGTAGAAGTTGAGGGTAAGCGAGCCCATTCTTCTGGAATTTTTAACGAAAGCAACGGAGCGGGTGCCATTTTCGAGATGTCCCGTATCCTTCACGAATTTTATACCGATGTCAAAGGCGAAGAGCTGTTGACGTTTAATCCAGGCGTATTGTTAGGCGGGACCTTTGTAAATTTTGATGAAATCACGAGCAAGGGAGATGCTTATGGAAAAACCAATGTAGTTGCCCAAAAAGCTATGGTCAAAGGCGGGCTTCGCTTTATATCCGAAGAACAAAAAGAACGTGCTCGGGCCAAAATGAGAGAGATTGTCGCCAATAATCTGCCGCAAACCTCAGCATCCATAACTTTTACGGATAGCTACCCGGCCATGCAGCCCACCGAAGGGAACCTTGCTTTGTTGAAAACCTTGAACGAGGTAAGCTTGGATTTAAAACAAGGAGAAGTATTGGCCTACGATCCAGGAAAAAGAGGAGCTGCCGATGTCTCCTTTATAGCCGAATATGTGGATGGATTGGATGGGCTGGGAACCATGGGGTCCAATGCACATACCCCACAGGAAACTGTCAATCTAAATACCATCGAGGCATTGACCAAGCGTACGGCTATTTTAATCTACAGATTGATAAACACAAAATAATGGTTGCACTCAAAAATAGTAACTCAGAAGTTAAAATTGATGCCGGAGAATTAGTGGGCTATAAAGTAAATGGCCATGAATTTATCCATCAAAAGGGAAGTCCGGGATGGAGCAGTTCGGATACCGAAATGTTCCCGGTCATTGGTCCGCTGAACAAAGCCGGTTTTAGGGTCGAAACTCCAAATGGCGCTGCTGTCCAAGATCAGCACGGTCATCTTCGTCAAATGAAATATGAATTAAAAAATTACACGGATACTACTGCGGTTTACGTAAAAAAATATAAAGCAGGAACCGAAGTTTACAATGCAAAGTTTCCGGAAAAATCCACAGAAGAAGCATTGACCTGGCCCTATGATTTTCTATTTGAAAAATCCTTTGTATTGCATAAGGATTCGTTGGAAATTAATTTTAAGATAACTGGGGCAAAAGGAATGCCCTTTATGCTGGGATATCATCCTACATTTAAATTGTATTCAGGTTCACCAACTATAGTGACGAAGAACAGGGAAATAACTTTAGACGATGTTTTGGCAGTTGGGAGTCGGGCACTGCAGGTAGCGGATTGTACCTCCATTACACTTAAAGATAAAAAAGAGATTACTATCGAGACCAAAGGTTTTGGGAATTTTATGTGTTGGACCGAAGTTCGGAATATGGTCTGTATCGAACCGATTTCGTTCTACCCATACGCCGTGGAACAGTCCCAATTGCATAATGGATTCCAACAATTGGAAGATGAAACCGTATTTAATGTACTGCTAAGACCAGAAGCGTAGCCTAACTGAATTTTTGTTGTAGTTCGTCCACTACCGATTCGGTTTTTAGGTTTTGCTGTTTCCTTAGCAATACCGTTGGAGGTGATTGTCTAACATCACAATCGCTGATAGGGCATCGTTCGCAGGTAACGCCAACATTGTAGGTTTTAATTTTTGGGTCATCTAAAAACTGTACTTTCTTTTTAAGCTCGGAATTGATCAAAAGCCCAAGACTTACACTTCTATATTCGTCCTTTTTAAATGGGTCTGCCGTGGCACTCGAAAATACCAGATAGGATAGTCCATCATTTGGATAATGGGAAATTTGAACATCCATGAGGTGCTCGGTCGAAGTTTTGGCTATTTCTTGCAACACGCGAATTGCGACCCAGCGACGACAATATTTTTCGTTGGCTTCATTGCCATGCGGTGAATGATGATGGGTAAGGTGCAATTCTTTGGTAATCTCGAACCGATTGCTACCTTCCTTATGGCCCAAGCGAAGAAAAAATAGGTTTTCCAGCAGGTAATCGTTGGGCAGGATGTTGGTCAATCTTTGGTAAAGCGATTCCGGGGATGCGTTAAAATTGTTTTTGATGCCGGTTAGGAAAGTCTTGTCAAATTTAGATTTTGATAAAAAGGTCTCCACATTTTGTTTGATCAGATGTCTCGGAATAACCAAAGCTCCGGCAAAATAGGAAGCATAAAAGTTATTGAGCACTTGGTCAAAATTGTTGAACTTGATCCAGGTAAAGGTGTACAGTCGCTCTTCTATATTTAAATAATTATACCCGATTTCCTTGGCATAGATAAAAGTGCGCTGTGCCTCATCTATATGATCGGCTACCAAAAGAGTTTTTGTCTTGGGAATGAATATAGATCGAAGGTTGTCCAGTTCCGTATATCGGGTTAGTTCGTCACTATTTATAGTATAGCCATATTCCTCTACCAGTATTTCCTCCAGTTCTACAGATGTAGGTGACTTTTTTGAGTTAACTTGATAGGCCTTGGTAAAACTCTCGACCGCTTCCTCCAATTCTGGAAAAAAATTATTGCTCGCTTCTTGGAAAGAACGTAAGGAGGCCAAATAAAAACTTTCCTTGCCAAAATTGTAGTGTTTGGCAATCTCAATAATGGTACTGATAAATGCGTTTACCTTGGTAGGGGCGTTGGCAACAATATCGATCAAATCACTTTCCTTGATTCCGAACAGCTCCAACGGAAGCTCTTTCAACACCTTGGATTTTAAGAGCTCCCCGACCGGAGCCAGGTTCTTGTCCAATTTCAAGGAGACCATATTATCGTATGGAACCTCCAATTTTTCCGCTAGAAGGGCAATTTTATCCGTTTTGGGATATTTTTTCCCTTTTTCTATTTCGTTGAGGTAAGACTTTGAAAGTCCAGACAGCTTGGACAAACCAAACAAGGAAAGTTTCCTCTTGGTCCGTATTTGCTTGAGTTTGAGCCCAAAAATTAGCTTAATATATTCTTCTTCCATTTTTCTCGATCAAATATAGGAATTTTTGCGAATCTCATAAAAAAAGCGAAATATATAAAAATAGCGAACGTTCGCTTGTATTTTTCAAACGTTTGCGTTAACCTTGTTAAACAAATTGAAATGTACTATGGAACAAGCAGTTATGACCAACACCAAGTTGCAGTTTGCAAAAGAGGTGAAAAACTATTACCCAGAACTGTTGACAAATCGGGCTTTTGATTTTTTGATCGGATTGCATCAAAAGTTCAATAGATCCAGGTTGCAGTTGCTGGACGAACGAACTAAGCGGCAAGCACAATTTGATGCTGGTGCTTTCCCGGATTTCCCCAAAGAAACAGAGCAGACAAGAACTGTAGATTGGAAAGTAAAGGGAATTCCAGAGGACTTACAGGATAGAAGGGTCGAGATTACCGGGCCGGTGGACCGGAAAATGGTGATCAACGCTTTGAACTCCGGAGCCAAAACTTTTATGGCCGATTTTGAGGACAGTAATGCGCCCACTTGGTATAATTGTATGCAGGGTCAGCAGAACTTGATAGACGCCAATAAACGGACCATTACTTATTATGACTCAAAAAAAGGTAAAAATTATGAGTTGAACGAGGAGGTTGCAGTTCTTTTGGTTAGACCACGTGGACTGCATTTAAACGAAAGGCATATTTTGATCAATGGGGAGGAGGCCTCGGGCAGTTTGGTGGATTTCGGTCTATATGTGTTCCATAATACGGAGATATTGTGCAACAGGAAATCCGCCCCCTATTTCTACTTGCCCAAGTTGGAACATTACTTGGAGGCTAGATGGTGGAACGAGGTAATGACATTTGCGGAAGAATACCTTAACGTACCTGTGGGGACCTTCAAGGCAACGGTTTTAATAGAGACGATTACAGCCAGTTTTCAATTGGATGAGATTATTTATGAGTTGAAGAATCATATTGTTGGTCTTAATTGTGGAAGATGGGATTATATTTTTTCCTACATAAAAAAATTTAAGAATCACCCCGAATATATTTTACCGGACAGAGATCAAGTGACCATGACCGTACCTTTTATGGATGCCTATTCAAAACTGGTCATACAACGATGCCATAAAAGAGGTATTCACGCTATGGGCGGTATGGCAGCACAAATTCCCATCAATAATAATCCCATTGCCAATGAAAAGGCACTTGAAAAAGTACGATTGGACAAGGAAAGGGAGGTTAAAAATGGGCATGATGGTACATGGGTGGCACACCCTGGATTGGTGAAAATTGCCAAGGATGTTTTTGATACGCATATGCCAAATGCAAACCAACTCGATGTGCTTAGGGAGGATGATAAGATAACAGCTGCCAATTTACTGGCTGTTCCCAATGGTACGGTGACCGAAAAAGGAGTCCGTAAAAATATTTCTGTAGGTATTCTGTATTTGGAGTCGTGGTTGCGGGGCAACGGATGCGTGGCCATTAATAACTTAATGGAAGATGCGGCAACCGCCGAAATCTCAAGAACACAACTATGGCAGTGGCTAAAGTTTGGTGTAAGGCTGGAAGATGGTCGCAAATTGACCAAAGAACTTTATAAAAGCCTATTGGAAGAAGAAATTGCAAAGATCCAGCATTTGGTGGGCGAGGGCAATTTGCATAATACCAAATTTGATGAAGCCACCCAATTGTTCGACAAGCTGGTGAGGGCAAGCAAGTTTGAGGAATTCCTTACCACCAAAGCCTATCGAGAGATATAATTTTTAAAAAGCGTATTAATCAAAAAATCCCAAGAATGCGCGAACATTACCTGGGATTCAAGTCAAATTTCGAAATATAAAATTATGGAAAAAAAGGAGAAAATTCAAGCATTGGTAACAGATTGGACCGTTAACCCTAGATGGAAAGGTGTGGAACGCCCCTATACCGCAGAAGAGGTAATAAAGCTTCGAGGGTCTTATGAGATAGATCATTCCATTGCGCGTTTGGGTGCCGAAAAGCTCTGGAAAAAACTGAATACCCAAGATTTTGTGGCCGGTCTGGGCGCATTGACGGGGAATCAGGCCATTCAAGAAGTCGAGGCCGGGCTGGATGCCATTTATTTAAGTGGCTGGCAAGTAGCGGCAGATGCAAATCTGGCCGGAGAAATGTATCCCGATCAATCACTTTACCCGGCCAATAGCGTGCCCATGGTAGTAAAACGAATCAATAATGCCCTTTTGCGCGCCGATCAAATTCAAACGGTAAACGAAATCGAGGCAAAAAAAGACTATTTAGTGCCGATCGTGGCAGATGCCGAAGCAGGTTTTGGAGGTAATCTAAATGCGTATGAATTAATGAGATCCATGATAGAAAATGGAGCATCGGGTGTGCATTTTGAAGACCAGTTGAGTTCTGCCAAAAAATGTGGGCACTTGGGGGGAAAGGTTCTGGTACCGACCCAGGAAGCCATAAATAAGTTAATTGCAGCTCGACTGGCTGCCGATGTAATGGGTGTTCCGACCATAATTATTGCGCGTACCGATGCTGATGCGGCAAACCTATTGACTAGCGATATTGATGACAGAGATCATAAGTTTTTAACAGGTGAAAGATCTCCAGAAGGGTTCTTTTATGTGAAAAATGGTCTGGAACAAGGTATTGACCGTGGATTGAGCTATGCTCCATTTGCCGATTTGATTTGGTTGGAAACTTCTAATCCAGATTTGGAACAGGCACGAAAATTTGCTGAGGCCATCCACAGTAAATATCCGGACAAAATGTTGGCCTATAATTGTTCGCCATCCTTTAATTGGGCGGCTAAATTATCCGTAAACGAAATGGAGAGCTTTAGAGAGGAACTCGCCGCTTTGGGCTACAAGTTCCAATTTATTACTCTTGCAGGGTTCCATGCCTTGAACACGAGTATGTTCGAACTTTCAAAATCGTACAAAGAAAGGGGTATGGCAGGATATTCAGAATTACAGGAGCGCGAGTTTGCTTTGCAAAAAGACGGTTTTAAAGCGGTAAAACATCAAGGTTTTGTGGGCACATCCTATTTTGATATGGTGCAAAACGTGGTTACTGCAGGAAAAGCGAGCACCATGGCGATGAAAGATAGTACGGAAACAGCTCAATTTAAATAGCTTCTATTTTAATCTATTATAGTTATTTGTGTTATGAAAATGCCCTCGTTTGGGGGCATTTTTTATACAGTAACGTTGAAAACTTTGGTTGTAGAATGTTTCAAAAGATATTGAGTAAGTATACTTTCCGTTTCCACGGTATGTTTTTGCGGAGTAATAAAAGCCGTTATATCCTCTAAAGAGGAAATTTCAATGTCCGTGTCAATAAACCCAAAACCTTTGTAAATACCATCAGCTATTAAGATTACACCACTTTCATTAGGCTCCCTTCCTTTTTCTTTAATTACTCTTACTTCGGAAGTGAGCATTTTCATGTGCTCGATTGCTTTCTGCACTTTTCGGTTATAATCGGCAACGGATTCCTCACCCCTACAAATCCCTTCGCAAACAGTGATCTGATGATGGGAGCAGGCTGAGTTTGTCTGTTGTAAATGACAGTATTTTGGACACAGCGAAAAGCTTTTGCATATCTCCTCCAGATACGCTCTGCAATCCGTTTGGTTATGGAAAATCTTTAAGGGATTGGGCACTCCTTTTATGGTATTGTATGCCAGGTGCATTATACCATTTCGATCTTCGTACAAAAAAATGGCATACTGCCTTCCCGTTCTTTTTTGTGCTCGATTGTAGGCTGGGAACAATCTTTTGATTTCTGCAGATTCCATGAGTAGGGCAACCAATTCGCTCCCCGTCAATTTAAAATCAATGTTCACGGTTTCGCTGCACATTTGGATTTCCTTTCGGCTTTTATCGTAAAAATGTCCCAATACCCTTTTCTTTAGGTTGATGGCCTTACCAACATAAATAACCTCTCCTTTTTGGTTCATAAAATAATAGATGCCTGGTTTCTGGGGAATCTTATCAAAAACGGTTTTGGGCAAATGTGGCGGTAGGGTGGCTTCTTGGCTTCTGGCGTTCAAAAATTTTTTGAACACAGCTTCCGAACCCGGTTTGGCCAATAGTTGTTCAAAAAGAAGAACGGTAGCGTGTGCATCTCCTCGCGCACGATGACGGTCCACCAATGGAATTTCTATGGCGGAGCATAGTTTGCCCAAACTGTAAGAATGGAGACCCGGAATCAACTTTCTGGATAATCTTACCGTACAGAGTTTCTTGCGGGTAAAGTCAATTCCAATTTGCCGAAACTCCTCTTTGATCACGCCGTAATCAAAATTAACGGAGTGAGCCACAAAAACACAGCCTTCTGTTATGTTCAGGATATTCTCGGAAATCTCTTGGAAAGTTGGGGCATTTTGTACCATTTGATCATCGATTCCCGTGAGCCCAGTAATAAAATAGGGGATGGGGCTTTGCGGGTTCACCAAAGAAGTGAATTCATCCACAACCTGATCGCCATCATATCTAAAAATGGATATTTCGGTAATCTTGTTGCCCTTGATCCCGTTCCCCGTGGTTTCTATGTCGATTATGGTGTACAAATTACTGGCTCCAAATAAAATAATTAAATTATGGATAAACTCATCAGCTTCCAAAAACTAGGTCTACCTAACTAAAATTTTGCGCGGTATTGTGTTGGTGTACATTGTTTGAAAGCTTTAAATTTTCTGTTGAAATTGGTAATGTTATTGAATCCGCATTGATCAGCGATCGTAGCAATGGATAGCTCTGGATTCTTTAGAATAAGCTTACAGGCATTCTCGATTCGTATTTCTATCAAAAATTGAAAAAATGTCTTGTTGGTTCGTTTTTTAAAATATCGGCAAAAAGCATTCTTGGTCATATTGGCCCTTTCTGCAATTTCATCCAAGGTAATGTTATCACAATATTTTTCCATGGCGTAATCATAAACTTTGCTCATCCGTTTACCTTCATCATCCGAAAAGGTCTTCCTATAGACAAAAGAGGATAACGGAACTGTTTTGGACTTGTTGATATGATGTATAATCAATAATAGAGAGGAGATCTGTTCCACTTTACTTTGTTTGGACAGTGAATCGAACAGGGGGATTATTTTCATTTTTCGCGATACTACCAACATTCCATACTCCGACTTATTGAAGAAGTTTTGAATAGATGATAAATCCGTCAGTTGAAAAAAGTTTTTGCCAAATGCGTCCTGGTTAAAAAATAGAGTGTGCATTAGGGATTCTTCCTTAACTCGGGTATCACTTCGGAATACATGAGGGATATAACTGCCGATTACAAGTATGTCCCCTGTCTTATATTC
Organism: Algicola sp.; assembly: GCA_018222835.1. Taxonomy (GTDB): domain Bacteria; phylum Bacteroidota; class Bacteroidia; order Flavobacteriales; family Flavobacteriaceae; genus Flagellimonas. The sequence goes on from JAAEZN010000002.1 coordinate 9,882, forward strand.
GTTAATACTATCCCCGACAATTAAAGTGCCGGCCCCTTTTTCCACATAACTGATTTGGATTTCTCCATGTTGGTGCAATTGGTCATAAAAAACCTGTTCCCGATCTATTTGGTAAACGAGAGCTTCATTTTTTGGTTTAGGGATTTTAAAGGGAAGAACCTTCATGAGTAAGCCTAAATTATTTTAAATAATCGAGTGATTGTAAATATAGGGTAATATAGTACCATAATGAGCTAATAATACTATAAAAAATCCTTACGGACTCTTTGTAATTTTAAATCATATAATTTTAGAAACTATGGTAAAATGGGAAGGCGTAATGCCTGCAGTAACAACAAAGTTTACAAAAGATGATACATTGGATCTGGATATGTTCCAAAAAAACATCGAGGCACAAATAGAGGCTGGTGTCCACGGGATTATTTTAGGGGGTACATTAGGTGAGGCAAGTACATTGGAGCAAGAGGAAAAGGAAATCCTGATCAGGAAATGTGTGGAACTAACGGAAGGAAAAATTCCTGTGATCATGAACGTGGCAGAGCAAAGTACCAAAGAAGCCATTGCGGCAGCTCAAAGAGCTGAACAAGCAGGTGCACAAGGATTAATGCTTTTGCCCCCTATGAGGTACAAGTCAACGGACCGGGAAACCGTAGCCTACTTTAAAGCGGTGGCCAACAGTACTTCCCTGCCCATTATGTTGTACAATAATCCAGTGGATTATAAAATAGAGGTAACTTTGGATATGATGGAGGAGTTGATCGAATGTAAGAACATAGAAGCTATAAAAGAATCTACCCGGGATATTACCAATGTTATCCGGATACAGAATAGATTTGGGAATAGAATAAAGGTGTTCACAGGAGTGGATACCCTTGGAATGGAAAGCTTGGTTATTGGAGCAGTAGGATGGGTTGCTGGATTGGTTTGTGCTTTTCCGGCAGAAACCGTGGCCATTTACGAGTTAGTGAAAGCCAACCGAATTCAGGAAGCGCTCAAAATTTATAGATGGTTTATGCCACTATTGGAGTTGGATATTAGCCCGCAACTGGTTCAAAACATAAAGCTGGCCGAGGTGGCCACAGGCATTGGTACAGAACATGTTCGGGCACCACGTTTGCCTTTGGAGGGAGTGGAAAGAGCAAGGGTGCTGAAAGTGATTGAAACAGGAATAAGAAACAGACCGGAACTTCCGGATTATAAAAATTTAAATAGCGCAGTATGATTACAGGTAAAAACTGTATTGCAGGACAATTTAAGGCAGATGGTAATATTGAATTTAGAACCGTAGATCCCAAAAAAAATGTTCAAAACCCTACGGTGCATTTGGAGGCTACTTCCAATGAAATAGATGAAGCCGTAGAAAAAGCATGGTCGGCCTTCAGGATATTCAGAAAGATACCCGGCAAGTTGCGTGCGGAGTTTCTTAATGCGATTGCAGACGAGATTTTAGCTTTGGACAAGGTTTTGGTGGATACGTATATGTTGGAGTCCGGTTTGCCGGAAGGGCGTGCCGTTGGTGAAAGGGGAAGAACCGTTTTTCAACTACGCTCTTTTGCCGAATTGATTGCGAACGATGACTGGCGCGAAAATACTTTTGATGCCGCCCAACCGGATAGGAAGCCCATGCCAAAGGATGATTTGCGAAAAACCATGATCCCTTTGGGACCAGTTGCCGTTTTTGGGGCCAGTAATTTTCCATTGGCCTATTCTACGGCCGGTGGGGATACGGCAAGTGCCTTGGCCGCTGGCTGCTCAGTTGTGGTAAAGGCACATCCCATGCATGCAGGTACCAATGAGCTTGTGGCTTCGGCCATTGTAAAGGCCATAGAAAAAACGGGAATGCCAGAGGGTGTTTTTTCCAGTATAAATGGAGGTGTGCAAGCCGGAGTAGATTTGGTTACGAACCCTAAAATAAAGGCCGTTGGGTTTACCGGAAGTATTGGTGGAGGTAGGGCACTTTTCGATTTGGGAACAAAACGTGAAGAACCCATACCGGTTTTCGCAGAAATGGGAAGCATCAACCCAGTGATTATGTCGGCAACAGCCATTTCTAGACGAGGGAGCGAACTGGCAAAGATCTATGCGGGTTCCATTACATTGGGCACAGGACAGTTTTGTACAAATCCCGGACTTTTGTTGACCATTAAAAGTGATGATACCGAGCAATTTGTTCAAGAATTGGCAAAACAGACCATGGAGATTGCTCCACAAAGTATGTTGCACCCCAGTATAAAGAAAGGATATTTGAAAAAAGGAGATGTTGTGTTGTCGCAGGATGGGGTAGAAGTAGTGGCCAAATATGAAGGTGAACTAAATCCCAACGATGCGGCATCTATAATTGCCACCGTTTCTGGCGAAGCCTTTTTAAAGAACCCTAAAATGCACCAAGAAGTTTTTGGACCATTCAGTATGGTGGTCCAGTGTAAAAACGAAGCAGAGCTTATTCAAATTATCGATGGATTGGAAGGTCAGCTCACAGGTACTTTGATTGCTGAAAAAGATGATGATTTAAATCTTGTAGAGATAGTGGATTCCCTTCAAAATAGAGTAGGGAGAATAATATATAACGGAGTTCCAACAGGAGTGGAAGTGTGCCCGTCCATGCAACATGGAGGGCCATATCCCGCATCTACCGACTCCAGATTTACCGCAGTGGGAACCCATTCCATAAAACGATGGGTAAGACCGATTAGCTATCAATCGTTTCCCATGGAATTGTTGCCGGATCATTTAAAAAATAGCTAGTGGCGAGAAAAACATTTTTTTGTGTAGATGCCCATACCTGCGGAAACCCGGTAAGGGTGGTCGCTGGTGGAGCCCCAAATTTACAGGGTAAGAACATGAGCGAGAAGCGGCAACATTTTTTAAAAGACTTCGATTGGATTCGAAAGGGGTTAATGTTCGAACCCCGTGGACATGATATGATGAGTGGCAGTATCTTGCTCGAACCACACTATCCTGCAAACGATTTTGCCATACTGTTTATTGAAACCTCCGGTTGTTTGCCCATGTGTGGCCACGGCACCATCGGTACCATTACCGTAGCTATAGAGGAAGGGCTTATCGTGCCTAAAGTTCCGGGAAAAATACGAATGGAAGCACCGGCGGGTTTGGTGGAAATTGAATATCAGCAAACTGGAAAAAAAGTGGATTGGGTTCGATTGGTCAATGTGAAATCCTATTTGGCCGAAGAAAACCTGACCGTAGAATGTCCTGAGCTGGGCGAGTTGATTTTTGATGTGGCCTACGGCGGAAATTATTATGCAATAGTAGATCCACAGAAAAACTTTGAAGGAGTGCACAATTTTACTGCAGGTCAAATTATACATTATTCCCAAGTAGTAAGAAAGCGCATCAATGAGAAATATCCGAATAAATTTATACATCCGGAAGATAGTACCATTAGGGATGTGAGCCATATGCTTTGGACCGGTGAGCCCATTGATCCAACATCTTCGGGAAGAAATGCTGTTTTTTACGGGGATAAAGCAATCGATCGCTCTCCATGCGGTACGGGGACTTCGGCCCGTATGGCACAATTATATGCTAAGGGCAAGTTGAAGATTGGTGAGCCTTATATCCACGAAAGCTTTATTGGTAGTAAGTTTGTGGGTATAACCAAAACGGAAACTACCTTGGCCGATAAAAAGGCCATTGTTCCCAGTATTCAAGGTTGGGCGCAGGTAACGGGGTACAATACTATAATTATTGATGATGATGACCCCTACGCACATGGATTTCAAGTGATATAAAAATCAATAGATATGGAAAATAAGTCAATGCAGTTTTTTTGGAATAGAACCATAGGAATGGTCGTACTGATGCTTTCGGTTCAAGCTATGGCGCAGAATAGTAATCTGGCAGATAAAATTGATGAGTTTAGGGCAGATACCAGGGCATTGAACCATATCTATATCATGAAAGAATCCGAAGAATATTATAAACGCTTCAACAAACTTTATGATAATTGGCAAGATCGATTGAACAAAATAGATTTCTCCGCTTTGAACCAACAAGAAAAAGTGGACTATATCCTTTTAAAAAATTCCGTGACCAAAGGAGACTATTTCCTTGATCAAGAGTACAAAGATTATTTAGAAGTGGCACATGTGGTGGATTTTACTGCGCCATTGTTGCCTTTTATTCAAGAGAGACGAAGAGGAAAAAGGCCGGATGCCAAGAATTTGGCAAAAATCATGCAGGATGCGACCAAAGTTTTGGATAATGCAATGCGGCCATCAAACAGTGAACCTTTTAAAGATTGGCAAACTGCGGATAAAGCATCATCCGTTGTAATTTCCTTTCAAAAAGGATTAAAAAATGCTTTTGATTTCTATTACAGTTACGATCCAGATTTTACATGGTGGGTGGATAGGCCCTATAAATCGTTGGATGATAGATTGACAATTTATGCGGAACACTTAAAAGAGAATTATTCTCAGAACAGTGTTAAGGACGATGGTAGTGGAATTGTTGGTAAACCTATTGGTAAGGAAGCATTGCAAGAAAGCTTGGAGATGGAGTTTATTCCTTATACACCGGAGGAACTTATTAAAGTGGCCCAAACCCAATATGAATGGTGCAAGAAAGAAATGATCAAAGCCTCTAGGGAGTTGGGCTATGGAGATGATTGGAAAGCGGCGCTAGAGCATGTAAAAAACACCTATGTTCCCGAAGGAGAGCAACCAGAGGCCATTATGGAACTTTATAAGCAATCGGTCGATTTTATTGAGGAGCGCGATTTAATTACATTGCCCGAACTGGCCAAAGAAACATGGGGAATGGAAATGATGAGTCCAGAAAGGCAAAAGGTAAGCCCTTTCTTTTTGGGTGGAAGGGATATCATCATATCATACCCAACGCAGGAAATGGACCATGATTACAAAATGATGAGCATGCGTGGCAATAATCCCAATTTCTCGAGAGCTGTTGTCCATCACGAGTTGTTACCAGGGCATAACCTCCAGTATTTTATGACCAGTCGTCACAAACCTTATCGAAATGCATTTTACACTCCATTTTGGACTGAAGGATGGGCCTTGTATTGGGAAATAATTCTGTGGAACAAAGGGTTTCCTCAAACACCCGAACAAAAAATGGGTATGTTGTTTTGGAGAATTCACCGTTGCGCACGGATTATATTTTCACTCAAATTCCATATGGGAGAAATGACACCGCAGGAATGTATCGATATGTTGGTGGATGAGGTTGGTCACGAATACGCGAATGCCGAAGGAGAAGTGCGTAGGTCCTTCACCACTAGTTACCCACCCTTGTATCAATTGGCCTACATGATGGGAGGTCTGCAATTTTATGCCCTTCGAAATGAAGTATTGGCAGAAGGTTGGTCGGAAAAAGAGTTCCACGACCGGGTCATGCACGAAGGCAGAATGCCCATCGAAATGTTGAGGAGCTTGTTATTGGATTTGCCATTAAAGAAGAACCACAAGACCAATTGGAAATTTTCTACAGCATTTAACTAGTGTACATATTTGGTTTTTTTGGATAGATTTATCTTTTTCTGAATTGCAGTAAATATATCGGCAAGAGTTCTTTTATAATTGGTTTACAGCTTCTATTGGGATGGCGGTATTGACCAATATCATTTTTTTACAGTTTGTTGGGATTTATCTTTGAAAAAAGAGAGTAGCCCATGAAAACCATATTGATTCCTACCGATTTTTCCAAAAATGCGCTGCATGCGTTAAAATATGCCCAAGAGCTTTACAAATGTGAGCGCACCTGTTTTTTTGTGCTTCATACTTATGCTGAAGAAGTGTATGGCGAATATAAGACAGCGGATAAAGACGGCATTGAAAAATTGAAAGAGGAGAAAAAGCAAATCATTGAAAAAAAACTGGATGATTTGATCAACTCTATAGAGGGACAGCCCCCAAATCCCCTGCATAATTTTGAAACTGTAGCCTGTTTTGATAATCTGGTAGATGGTGTCAATGACTTTGTGGACGATATGAATATCGATTTAGTGATTATGGGGACCAAAGGGGAGACCAGTAACCATAAAACAACGTTCGGAAGTTATACCATAGAAATATTCAAGTATGTAAAATGTCCGGTTTTGGCCGTACCGGAGAATTTTGAATATAAACAGCCTAAGGCCATATTGTTCCCTACCGACTATTTGCTTCCGTACAAACGAAGGGAACTCAAATTGTTGGGGGATCTGGCCGGTAAGTTCAAGTCAAAGGTTCACTGTCTGTATATCACCGATTTTGATGAACTCAGTCCTCGACAGGCAGATAACAAATTGTTTCTGGAAAAAACCCTTACTAAACCATATCTGTATTTTGAAACTGCCCCGATCAAGAACAAAACAGAGGTTATTTTGGAAAAAATAGCGGAGAAAGATGCCGGAATGTTGGTTATGATGAATTCGAGGCATTCTTTTTTTGAAGATATGCTGTATAGATCGACCGTGGATTTACTCGGTTTGAAGATTAAAATACCATTTATGGTAATGCAGAATTTAAAAAGATGAACAAGATGAAAAAGAAACGAATCATATTGCCAACGGATTTTTCCAAAAACTCATGGAATGCCATAGCCTATGCTTTAAAGGTATTCAAAGACGTTCCCTGCGATTTCTTTATTCTTAACTCTTATCAAGTTGGGGCATCTGGCTTGTCCACAAAAATGGCGGGGGCCAACGATACCCGTTTATACAATTTGATCAAGGAACAATCCGAACGTGAACTACAGCAAGAACTGAAAAAAATTCAGGAAATAGATACAAATCCCGATCATCAATTTATTATCCGATCAGTTGCCGGTTCACTTGTGAACGCCATAGGCAAAACGGTGTACAACGAAGAGATAGATTATGTTATTATGGGAACCAAGGGTTCATCTGGATTAAAAGAAGTCTTTATGGGGAGCAATACCTATAAAGTGATCAAAGAGATTAATTTCTGTCCCATAATTGCGGTTCCGGACGATTATCGACCGGACGGTAAAATAGATGCTATCCTACTGGCTACTGGGTATGAGCATCTTTTTGAAAATTATGAACTAAAACCTGTGTTGAGCTTGGCGAAACATTTTAATGCGAAGTTGTGGATTGCCCACGTTGGAAGTATGGATAACCTTACGCCCGAACAAAAGGCATCCAAATTAGCATTGGAAAAACGCTTAACCTCCGTTAATTATGAATTTTTCGAGATGGAAAAAGAAGAATCGGTCAACCGAACCATACAAAAGGTCGTTGATATGGATAGAACTTTGGATATGGTGGTGATGATCAATCAGGACCATACTTTTTTTGAACGGCTGACTCGTGAACCTGTGATTAAAAAAGTAACCTTTAACACCACAGTACCATTTTTGGTCGTCCATTTATTTGAGTGATGGGCAAATAATCTTATAGGAACGACTTTGCGAGCTGCACCAGTTCAGTTTTTTGAAGCACTCCCGATTTCCTCCAAAGTTGTTCACCGTTTTTAAAGAAAATTAGGGTCGGTACCCCTCTCACTTGATAGGTGTTGGCTAGACTTTGATTTTTGTCCACATCAATTTTTACAATTTTTAATTCATCGCCCATTTCATCTTTTACCTGCTTTAAAATTGGCGCTAACATTTTACAAGGGCCACACCATTCCGCAGAGAAATCGATTAGTGTTAATTGTTCGCTATTGATCAAAGCTGCAAAACTTCCTTTCATTGTTTCTAAAAATTTAGTAGCGCAATTTATAAAAACCCAACTTTTTATAAGTGACCTAGGTCACCTTGCCGTTATGGATTCAAGAAAACGGCTCTTATATAAGGGTCGATATCTTTTTCTATCTTTAAACACAGCACAACTGAAAAAATATTCAACCATTTATGTATAAAAAAATATTTGGAAGCATTCTCGTACTGACGATTCTATCCTGCAAAACAGAGAAAAAAGAGCAAGACACCGAAACCTGGCGAACAAAAAAAGAGGCAGTTGAAAATGCTGTGCACAATCAGCTATTGGAAGTAGAGAAGGAGCAGGGATGGGAGTTATTATTTGATGGAGAAACTTTGGATGGGTGGCATTTGTACAACGATCCAAATGCAGATCCCGTTTGGGAAGTAGTCGATGGCACATTGCATAGCAACACTAAGGATGAGTCTTTGAAAGCTGGTGACCTGATAACGGATAGATCCTATACCAATTATGAGCTTTTATTGGAATGGAAGGTTGTGGGGAATGGAAATAGCGGAGTTTTTATAAATGTTCTGGAACTGCCAGAGGTTCCCACTGCATGGCAGAGTGGTCCAGAGTATCAAATTTTGGGTGCCGACCACATGGATTACGATGTTCCAGTTAAACGCCCTGGTTGTCTTTATGCATTTTTACCACAACAAAATAAGGTAGAAGTAAAACAAGGAGACTGGAACAGGACCAGAATAAAACAAATCGATGGCAAAATTGAGTTTTATTTGAACGGTATCCTTACAGCAGAGGAAGACTTGGGTTCGGACGAGTGGAGAGAAAAGATAAAAGGCACCCATTTATCCAAATATCCAGAATTCGGAAAAAGAACCGAAGGTAAAATATCCTTGCAATATTGGTATTTTGAAGCGTGGTTCAGGAATATTAAGATTAGAGAACTGTAGCTATTAGGTACAAGATTGGTGTTTTGAACGTTAATGGCTTTTATTGACCAATTCTAGCGCACCCTCTAAAATTCCATCTTTCTCACCCAATAAGTGGTCTCTGATTATTATATCAGGGATAACACCTTCTTCTTTGGTGCTACCGTTGACCCGTACCATTTTACGTTTGGAAAATTTGGCTATTCGTTAAGGGTGTTCTCGAAAAAGAGTTGGAAAGATCAGTATTCCAATCGCTGGCGATTCAATAAGACTTTAGCATAATCCCTAGCCATTTTATCACCGTAATCTTCGTAAGATTTTCTTGCCCACTGCAGGGCCATATCGGTATTGCCCAAAACTTCGTGGGCTACGGCAATATTGTAAGCGGCCCTCCCTGCAGATTTACTGGAGCGATCGTTGGCAATATCGGTCCAAATATCAATGGCATCTTTCCAATTAGCCACTTCGGTGCGTCTCCAACCGGCATCAAAGGCATTTTTGTCCCTTCCTTTTCCTTTTTTGTACATATCCCTTCGAACTCTATAAAAACTTGGAAGAAATCTGCCGGCGTAATCCATTCCAGAGGAATATGCTACCTCGGACAGAGAGGAAAACGGAATGGTACTGCTCAAAATATCCACTTCGGTATAGTGGTTTTGTTGAAACTGATCTATGATGGTATTGGAAACCGGGTCGTACAATCGCCAGTAACTTTTAATATTCACACGTGCTCGCCTTGGAATTCGCCCACTTGCTTTTCCGGTTTGTAGTACGGAAGATATTTGCTCCACGGCATTGTTTAGGACAAAGTCGGTGTTCGAATCAAAGTTTTCCAAAACCAACAATACATCTGCATTGGCTTCGTCACAAATTTGACGTACTTGATCCCAGTCCAAAAGCTCTGGGGTTTCTCGGGTTCCCGTGCCTTCCAACCTTGTGGTTGATGGCATTATTACATTAAGGTGATTACTGTTTCGGAGTCCGTCAAAAATTCCTTTTAAGGCATCGTCCGAAGCCAATTTATCCGAACCTACCACTTCACCTGTGGCAATGGACTCCAATGTCTTGTTGGATTTGTCTTCCTCCTTGGTTAAAGAACGATTGACGATGGCAATATTATTGATGTCTTCAGGCAATATCATTACAGGTTCTTGGGGGTAATTTAGGTTTACATAGCCAGAACTAGCACAAGACACCAAAGAAATAGCAATTATTGTAAGTAGAAAAAGGCTGAAATTTTTCATGATAGTAAGGTTTTGGTGATGAGTTAAAAAACAACAAGCATGCCAAAAAATGACAAATAGCCATTCACCAATTACATAAACGAGGGAAGAACCGTATTATTTTCAGGGATGGTTTTAGATGGAATTTAAGTAGGATAACCATAATATATATCGAAGGATTTTGCTTATCCCTAATAATTTTGCTTAGTATTTGTTAAAGGTTTTCTACACTCCCTTTTTCTTATTGGTTAGATATATAGTTACAGATATTAATGTTTTTATGCAATCTAATGGAATAGGTTACATTAGTATAGACGAACAATTTTTAGCAAAAAATTATAAATCAATCTATCTAAATTTGACTATAATAGCAGTTTGAACAACTATTTTTTGTCAAAATGGAGATCCTACAACTAATAGCCGCTTTTAATTTTTTGATGGCCACCGGTTTTATCTGGTACAATAAGGAGAAACTTGATCAGGCAATTTACGTGTTCTCGTTTTTTTTACTGGGAAAAGGAATTACACTGCTCAGTAACGGGATGATCGTAGGGGATGTGTTTCCAGAAAATATCGTTGTTTACGGCTCGGGCATACTGTTGAATTCCTTTCTTTTCTTTTACGCTCCTTTCCTTTATTTTTTTGCAATGAACATTACAAAAGGAGAAGTGTCCATTAAGGAACACAGAATTCATTTTGTCCCATTTATTATATTTTCGTTGCTGAGCATTGCCGTTGTGTTATACTTGTTCTTGGATTCTTCTGGGGCAGCATTTAAATTGATGGTTTACCTCAGGAACACTTTTGAGAGTTTATATTTTCTTCAAGTTATAGGCTATACATTGGCAGGGCTTTGGATTCTTAAAAAGTATCAGGCTACTTCCAAAAAAAGTAGGGAGATATCAAAATGGATAAAGGTTATATTGACTGTTTTTCTGTTGATATGGGTTTTATTCTTGATGAATTCAATAATGATCGAGTTCCCTTTTCTTTCCAGTTTGAGTCTGTTTTTGGGCATGGTATTGTTGATGGCTCTGGCCAATATTACACTGTTTATGTTGTTTTCCAATCCCGAGTATTTTTATAATACCCTGGTGCCCAAAGTGGTAAAGAGTTATTCCAGTGATGTTGTAACCAAAAAAAAGTATGACGATTTGTGCCGTATTGTGAAGGAAAAGGAGTTGTACAAGATCCCCGATTTAAAAATAGGGGATTTGTCCGATGCCATTCAGGAGTCGGCACGGAACACCTCGGCCATTATAAATACCTATTATGAGGGCAATTATTACGACTTTATAAATTCGTATCGTATCGAAGAAGCCAAAAACCTTTTGGAAAATATGGAGCAGGATGTTACCATTTTATCCATATTATACGAGGCGGGCTTTAATAGTAAATCAGTTTTCAATACCGTGTTTAAAAATATGGTGGGAGAAACCCCTTCTTCCTATAGGAAAACCCATTTAGCGGCCAAATATGGATAAAAACCTTTTGGTTCAACCTTGGCTTTGTTAGCCCATCTTTTCTTAATGGTCCATCATAGATTTATCTTAAGGGACACATCTCTAATTTCCCAGAGGCTCTGATCGCCATCCGATAAAGAATATTTTTCGAGGATGCAAACTGGACATATTTCATGTTCCGCTTTACCTAAACCAGTTTTATGGATGTTTGTTTTCTGGAGCTTTTCAATACTTTGCTTGTTAAGCAAAGTTAAAATGTAGTTCTGATTATTGATTGCACGTATATCAGAACCCAATTAAGGTAATAACCTGTTTTCTTCACTTATGGTTCAGGCAGGACCTTTCATTTGCCCTAAAGCAGTTACGATAGCTGTAATTGATTTTTTTCCAAAGAATTAAAATAATAAGGGACAAATGCAACCCTTTTGATCTTTGGTTGTCACTGAGTGTGATTTTGCCTGATATAGGAATATGAATTAACAGTACATGCATTGGAAACCAATATTCGTTTCAAACACAAAGAACTTATTGAGGGCAGTAAATCCGGTAATCGTAAAGCTCAATACAAATTATATAACCTTTATGTGGGAGCCATGTTCAATATAGGAATGAGAATGTTGTATTCCAGGGAAGATGCCGAAGATGTTGTACAGGACAGTTTTGTGGATGCCTTCAGGAACCTTGGGAGCTTTAAATATGACAGTAGTTTCGGTTACTGGCTTAAACGGATAGTTATCAATAAAAGCATAAATCATCTGAAAAAACAAAAGGTGGAGACAACACCTTTCGAAAATCATGAATTTCACTTGCACAGGGTTGAAGATTATCAAGAGAGTGTTATGGATATTGATAAAATCAGAAAAGGAATAAAACTGTTGCCCAAAGGATATAAACAAATCATTGTGCTATATCTGATCGAGGGATATACACATGATGAGATAGGCGAGATTTTATCGATTTCCCCTTCAACATCAAAATCACAATATCACAGGGCCAAAAAGAAGCTTTTGGACATTTTAAAAGAACTGTAATGGACGGCTTTGAGAACTATGTAAGAAAGCATCGATCATTGTTCGATGATCATCGGCTCGACACAGAAAGAGTGTGGCTGGACATTGAAAGAAAGATATCTGACGAGGAGGTCGGCAGGGTTCCTTTTTGGAGAAACTCTAGCTATAAAATAGCGGCGAGCTTTTTGATCTTATTGGGGATTGGTGCTTTGATCGGAGGAATCTTGATAAATGGGTTCAAAGAAGAAGAGTTGTTTGTTGCCTCTCCCATTAATCAAGAATTGGCCGAAATAAATATACACTACACGGCCACCATTGACCATTATCGAAAACGCATTGAACAGTATCCGGATCTAACACAAGCCGACAAGGAAGATTTTCTGGAGTTTTTGAGCAAGTTGGATGTTGAATATGATGTGCTAGAGGCTGAGTTACATAAGAACATCAATAACGAACGGGTACTCCAGGCCCTTGTAGAAAATCAAAAAATACGAATTGAGCTCATTAATAACTTCTTAAATCAGATTAAGAGGTCCAATAAAGAAAAGGAGAATTATGAAAGCTATAGTCTATAATCTATGGATAATGTCCATACTGTTTTTTGGTCATTTGGCCTATGCCCAGAAAGTGAACTCCAAACAGTGGGAAAAAGCCTTGGCGATACCAAAATCGCAACAACTTTTTTTGGAAAATCAATACGGGAGCATCTTCATTAAGGGATGGGAGAGAGATGAAACGGTAATTAAAGTGAATATCTCAATCAATGATAAGAAAGAAAATAGGGGGCAATCCACCTTAGAACAGGTGAAAATAAGGGAGGAGCAGATGAAAAATGGGGTAAAAGTGATCACGCAAATTGAAGAAGTAAAAAAAGGCTTTTGGGACAAATACATCAGCTCGGGAAATAGAAACACCATGGATGTTGTCCATATGACCATAGATTACGAGGTTAATGTCCCAAAAGACTTGGCAGTGAATGTTCGAAATAAGTTCGGAGACTTGACCATTGATGGGTGGAATGGAGAATTGACCGCTGTGGTAGATCATGGCGATATATGGGTGAACAATTACCTTGATCAGGCTCAGTTTACCATGTCCTATGGTAATTTAAGCGCCAAGTCCCTTGGTATATGTGTTGTTCGTATTGAGAACGGAAAAGTCGATATGGATAATGTGGAGGCCTTGGAACTGCATAGCGAGGGTACTACAATCTCCCTTGGACAAGTGTCTAATTTTATCCTGAATTCAGACAAGGACGAAATCAAAGTAGATAAAGTCGGTTCCATTATAGCCGATCTTAAATATTCAAAAATGGATGTGCAAACTCTTTCCAATGCGATGGAGGCGTTAATGAAACTATGCGAGCTACGAGTTTTTAAGATAGACAATCCCAACGCACAGGTAAGGATTGCCCAAGAGTCATCCGACATTGACCTTAACGTGTTGGGAACTTCACTTACGTTCAACGCCGTATTGACCGAGGGTCTTTTGAGAATCCCCAAGACTTTTAAAAATATACAGAACAAAGTATTGGATGAAAAGAAAAGGATTCGGGAAATCCATGGGGTTTATGGTACTCCCCAAACCGGAAGCATATCAATGAAAGGCGATAAGGGCATTATCGTTCTTTCAGAGAACTAAATCAATAAAATCAAGGTGCTGAGCAGAATCCTTATTGATTCTGCTCAGTTATTAGAATAGCTAATAAAAACGAATATTATGATACATCAAAAAGCAATTTACCTTACCATTCTTATGATGATGTGCCAAGGGCTCATCGCACAAAATGACGAAGACTACATCGAATTCAATGACCGATATAACGTGGTGCATGGAGTCTATTTGGGCCTTACTGCACACTACGGGGAAATTGACAATGAAAACTCCTATATGATGGGGTTGAAAGCTGCTTACGTTGCGGATAAAAAATTTGAGATCGGATTGATAGGAGTCGTCTTTTATTCCGAACAGGATGATTTTGGATTGGATACCAATGAATTTGATATCTATGGAGGTTATGGTGGAGTACATTTGGAACCTATTCTTTTTAGGCACTCCAAATTCAGTCTTTCGTTCCCCTTGTTATTGGGTGGCGGTACAGTGGGTTACAGTAGGGACGATTTTCCTAGGGGCGATAGCTCCAATATGGATAATGATCGAAATTGGCCTGCCTTTTTCATTGTGGAACCGGGAATCAATGTACTGTTTAACTTTTCCAGATATCTCCAATTGGAGATTGGGGGAAGGTACCGCCTCTCCAGTAAATTTAATATGCTTCCGGTGACTCCTGTTGATCTGAATGGATATTCCTTCGGTATTGGTGTAAAAGTAGGAGTGTTCAATCTGGGGCGTAACCGATATAAAAAACACCTTTAATCTTTACCAATGGTTAAAAATCAATCAAAAAAAATGGGTTGTTCATTCCAACAACCTATAGGAACCGAACACGTCTTTCAGCAAGACAACATTGTATATGTAAAAGAAAAACAAGTGTTATCCGGGACCCAGGTAGTTCAGGAACACTGGTTTCCAATCAATTTTTGCTGGAAATCCGATTTCGAATTAAAAGAAAACTTAAACAAACATTTTAAAATTTAATCCAAATGAGAAAGAGAATAATTTATGTATGGAGTTTAATGACGTTAGCCCTAGGGGTATGTTCATGTGATGATGAGACCTTGGAAGCCTCCGAGAAAGTATCGGAGAAAGCGTATTCATTTACAGATTTTAATGGTATCAGTGTAACAAGTGCATTCAAGGTCTATATCACTTTTTCGGAAGTAGAAGAAGAAAAGATAGTGGTCGAAGCCAGCGACAATTTACAGGATAAGGTTGTCGTGGAGCAACAAGATGGGCTTTTGAGCTTTGATCTGGAGAAAAACACGGGTATCAGGGGAGATATTGTTTTAAATGTTCATATAACCACCCAAAACCTTAATCTTTTGCATGTTTCGGGAATTTCGGAGGTAAGTTTTAAAAACAAGCTTGTGGCATCATCATTCGAAATGACTGTGTCCGATTCGGGCAATGTGAATGGAGAAATGGATGTTGAGTCCATGAGGTTGAATCTTCGGGGAACATCGGATGTGAGTTTATATGGAAAAGTCGATACCTTAAAGGCATTCCTGAACACCAGCAGTGACCTTAAAGATTACGACCTACAGGTGGAAAACCTTGAGATAGAGCTCCAGGGCGGGAGTCAAACTTTTTTAACGGTGAATGGATCGATAAGTGTTCGTGCATCAGGAACAAGTAGATTAAATTATAAGGGGAACCCATCGATTGTACAGCAAAACTTGTCAGGTTTTGCCAAAGTAATCAAAAATGATTGATGCGCCCCGTTCCTTAGACTGATCATGTAATCGTTGAAAACGTTTCTACATAATATCGTTTTCGAAGATACACTTAAGAGGTTGTTAAACTCCGTTAAAATGGGGTTCTGATTTCTGCATATACGCCTAATCGGACGATTTAGCATCCTTGAATCAATAGATTTACAACCAATAATTATAAAAATGATTCAATTTAAAAATGTATTGAATCGGACTGTCATGAAGAAAAGAATATTGAATTTCGCACTTATATTGTTTATGATTCCGCTTGCCCTGTGCAGGGGACAACAACCCACTCAAATGGATAGGGGAGCTTGGCTAGAGGATCTGGAATTTTTAGAGCAAAGTGTTGCCAAGACCTTTCCGGATTTCGAATCCAACCCAAGATCGGAACTTTTTCTACAAGAGGTTTTGGCCATAAAGGAAAATTTGGACATTCTTACCCAAAAAGAGATTGTTTACGGGATTCAAAAAGCATTGGGAGTTCTTGGGGATGAAGGCTGCAATATAATGCCTTTTCAAGAAGTCTTGGAGACCAATATCTTACCCGTATCCCTCTATCCTTTCCAGGATGGTTGGTATATCTGTGATGCAAAGGACAAGAGTTTGGTAGGCCAACAGGTATTGGGTATTGATGGAATGTTGATCGAGAACGTTTATGATCGGATGAAACCTTATTTAAATGCGGACAATGAACATTATCAAAAACGATTATTTGCAGTTTATGGCCTTATACCAGATCTGTTAAGAGTAGCGGGGTTGGATGGGTCTGATTCAGAAGTATTGCTGCAATTGTCAGGAAATAAAGAGGTTTTGGTCAAAGCCGGTCAATTATCGGAATATAGCAACTTGGATAGAAACTTGCCCAATGATGGTTATTTTCAGTTAGATCAAAAGAATCACAAGAATGAGAATTATTGGTTTGAATATATGCCAGGCAGTGAATCGATTTATGTCCAATTCCAACAGATTTCCAATAATGACAAAGGTTCTTCCTTCAAGAAGTTTATTGGACTTATTGAAGATGAAATCGTAGAGGGAAAAGCGAAAAAAGTTATACTGGATTTGAGGTATGGAGGAGGAGGCAATGGGTTCAAGTTAAAGTCATTTACAGATTTGTTGCGCGATTCGGAACAAATTAATCAAGATGGGAATTTGATTGTACTCACCAGTAAAGCCACCAAAGGAACCTTGTTGGAACTTGCTTCGATTTTACAATTGAATACCAAATCTATCATAATTGGAGAATCTACAGGTGAAGGACCCAATACCGTTGGAGATGTCAAGCTGGTTCAAATGCCCAATTCTAAGATTTATGTATCACTGACAAATATATTCTGGCCTACAAGCTGGGATATCGATACACGATCTGCGTTGGACCCTGATATAAATGTGCAATTTGCTTTTGAAGATTATCTTAAAGGAGAAGACCCTTGGTTAGATGCTGCCATGGATTATACGGGCTCTCAGAAGTTATATGCAATGGACTTGGATTTAATGGAAACGCTGGTGGGCACCTATGAGGTTCAAGGAAGAAAAGTAAGTATAAGTATAGAAGAAGGTGATTTGGTGATGCATATGAGTAGAAGAATAAAGAGTTTTTTTGAATTTAAAACAAAGCTTTCCAAAGAAACGGACGGCGTATTAACAACGGCAATAAGAGGGGTAAAACTGCATTATCGCGGAAAAGAATATGGCGATGTTGAGCCATTGTACCTTGATTGGATGGGAACAAAACTCAACATTGAACGCAACTAGAATATCATCAATCATCAAACAACGATCATTTAATGTACTTAGTATTATGCATGGGGATTTGTGACTAAAGCTGTAAGAGTGTTTATTTCTATTCATTAAGGATGGTGTACAATTGCTAGAGTTTACTATACTTTAAATAGGGGCTTTGGCGGCTGCCCTCTTGCACTTCGTTAAATGGGATTGGATATCTGCTTATCCTTTGGATAAAAAGATTTTTAGGCTCTACTCCATGCCTTGGTACTGCCTGTATTTTTGTTTGCTGAATGTTCGATTATTCATCAGGAGAATTATAATAAGAACATTGGTGCAATGAACGCATGGCAAATTTTAATACTTTTAATTTCTGTTCAGCTTTGGTTATTGGCAATTGGCCTCTTCTTTCTAAAAAAGCACGGCATCCTATATGGAAATAGAATCTTATCCTTTTTCTTACTTCTCATAGGATACTCAATTGTTTCAATGGCATTTTCATGGAACTTGTGCCCCTCCTTATTTTTTATCGATTATGATTTGTCGGCGATTGCCCTATATGGCCCTACCTTTTACTTTTATATAAGATACCTAACAACATTTAAAAAAATAACCAGAGACGATCTAGGGCATTTTTTGCCATTTTTTTTTATCATGGTATTTTACATTGTCCAAGCAGTACACCGATCCAGGGTATATTATGTAGATGTAACCGATGATATGATTTTTGGTGAGGGACTCAAAATTCTTTTGTCTATAATAATGTTGGGTTATGCCTATCTGGTCCACTTTAATATGGTAAAACAAACCTATTTCAGTATAGCTTCCATAAAATGGTTGTTCACATTGAATAAGGTATTTGTTCTTTTTGCTTCTGCCATTTTAATTGCCCAGCTATTGTTTTTTCTTATGCCGAAACAATCCATTATACAGATGTTTTTGTTGGCTTGCATGCTGCCATTATTGGTGCTTTGGACCTATTTTGGATTAACTAGGCCCTCATCGATGGACAAATGTGCATCAAAGCCCCTACATAATTTAGAAGCTTCCAAAACCTCTGGACTTTCCACAAGTTTTGCCAATGAACTGCAAGTGGAGCTGATGGCCCTAATGGAAAATAATAAACCTTACTTAAATGCAGACCTTCAACTGGACGACATTGCACAAATGATGAACATATCCAGGCATCATGCCTCTCAGTTGATCAATGATTATTGCCACCAAAGTTTTTATGAGTTTGTGAACGGTTATAGGGTTGAGTATGCAAAACATTTATTGTTGGATATGAACAAGGCACTTAGTATTGAGGATGTTGCTTTCCAATGTGGGTTTAATAATAGGGTGTCTTTTTATCGCAGTTTTAAAAAATGCGAAGGCGTTTCGCCAACCGAATTCCGAAGTGAGATTTTTGTAGATAAAAGTTAAAGCATGGCAATATCTATCACCAATCTTTGGGAGTTGTTGCTTTCTTATCATTTCCTATATACCAGACCCACAAAATAGTTGCCGACCATAATTTATTTAGTGGTTAGGACCAAGACATACTACTTTGACATCCCTAAAATGTACTTTATGGTTTAATGATTCGGCTTATCGTATTAATAAGTTGGATATAATCGGTATTACCACAATGATTTTTATGTAAATCAGGCTGAGAGTGCCATAAATACTGGTGCTTTAAACAGCATGTTACAATCTGTCAAATGCAGTGTTACATCTTATAAAGGTTTACCAAAGTCCTTTATCAATACCCTTTTTTTGACTCAACAATTGCAAAAAGGGCTGGGCGGGGAATAAGTCTTCAATCATTTACGAACAACAAATATAAAACCATTAAGCTTTGTTCTCATGAATTGATTTTTTGAATTAGCTATCTAAGATGATGTCTCAGGCCCACCCTTCTCAATTGAACTAATTCAAATTAATGTTAACAAAAACTAGATTTATGAAATTCAAAATTCGATGCTATGTGGCCATCACGGTATTTTTCTTATGCCTAGGGTTACGAGCACAGGAAAAAACAGTGTCAGGAGAAGTGACTGATGCTTCAAATCAGCCCCTGCCAGGGGTTTCTGTAGTTGTTGTAGGGACAACAACAGGAACACAAACAGATTTTGACGGTAACTACACTATCGCGGTAAGTTTGGGTGATGTGTTGCGTTTTAGTTATCTAGGGCAAAAGACAGTCGAAATGACGGTGGGGGCTTCAAACACAATTAATGTGCAGATGGAAGAGGATGCCCAAGCACTCGAAGAAGTCATCGTTACCGCATATGGTACCAGTACCAAGGAAGCTTTTACTGGTTCCGCTAGTGTAGTAGGTGCCAAAGAACTTTCCATTAGAAACGTAACTTCTCCGGTAGCGGCCATCGAAGGTCGCGCGACTGGGGTACAGTTTACCTCTGCACAAGGACCAGGAACTTCTCCGGGGATTGTAATCCGTGGTGTGGGAACCTTGAACGGTGATACCGATCCTTTGTACATTGTGGACGGGGTGCAGTTCGAAGGTGAACTGAACACCATCAACCAGGAGGATATCGAATCATTCACTATCCTTAAAGATGCCGCCTCAACATCCCTGTATGGTTCCCGTGCGGCAAACGGGGTGGTGATCATCACGACCAAAAGCGGTAAAAAAGGGGGGGTTCAGGTAAACGCCTCCATGCAATACGGATTAGTGAACACTTCCATTCCTTTTTATCCAGAACTTTCCCCTGGCCAGTATTATGAGACCATGTGGGAGGCTTTGAGAAATTCCAGTGCCGGAGGTGGCGATCCTGCTTTTGCTTCTGCGAACATATACAATGCCTTGGGCTATAACCCGTTCAATGTGCCCAATGATCAAATTGTCGGAACGGACGGACAATTGAATCCCAATGCCAGTGTGATATATAGTAGCCTTGATTGGTATGACTTTCTTGCTAGAACTGGCGTACGCCAAAACTATAACGTAAACGTTTCTGGGGGAGGTGACGATCATAAGGTATTCTTCTCCGCTTCCTATCTGGATGAGGAAAGTTATGTGGTCACTTCAGGTTTTGACCGATTGACCACACGATTGAATGCAGAGTTCGACGTGAACGACAAGTTGACCATTGGGGGTAGTGCCAATTTGGCAATTACCGAAGCTATGGCACCAAGTTCAGCAGGTACCGGAAGTATTGTGAATCCATTTGGTTTTGCCAAAAATATTGGTTCTGTTTATCCGGTATATGTCAACGATCTTGAGGGTAACATTGTAAGGGATGTCAATGGAGGTCCCGTGTTTGATAGTGGTGAAGGCTTTCCAGAATATAACATCGGTTCCAGACCCATCAGCCAGGGACGTCATGCGCTCCAGGAGCTTTTGCTGAACGATATGCGGGATAGGGACAATACCTATGGTTTCCGTTTCTTTGCCGAGCAAGAGATCTTAGATGGGCTGAGCCTGCGGTTGAACTATGGTAGGGATATTAATGAAGGGTTGGCGAAACGGTATGAAAATGCCGTAATCGGGGATGCACAGCCCGATGGTCGATATAGGGAAGTACGCAGCAGAAGACAGGTGGAGAACTTCAACCAGATCATTACATATGTGAAGAGCTTCGGTGATCACAATCTGGACATAACAGCGGGTCATGAAAGTTTTGACAGGACATTTTCATCCAATAATGGAATGTCCATTTTACAGGCCGCTAGTGGAATCTATGAGTTCGATAATTTCTCCAGTATTGTTTCGCTTGGAGGATCCACCACGCGTAAAAGTATTGAAGGCTATTTCTCTAGGGTTAACTATAACTACAAGAACAAGTACTATATCAGCGGTTCTGTGCGACGTGATGGTTCCTCAGTATTCGACGCCGATACCCGTTGGGGTACGTTCTACTCAGTAGGTGGTTCTTGGAGAATTGACCAAGAAAACTTCTTGCAGGATTCCAATGTAATCAATCAATTAAAATTAAGGGCTTCTTATGGAGAGGTAGGTAACGATGATCTATTGGATTTCTTCCTTTCGCAGGCTAGATTTTCGATTACCGCCAATGCAGGGGATCCAGCTATCATTTACACCGATATAGGTAACCCCAACTTACAATGGGAAACTATCGAAAACTTTGATGTAGCCTTGGAGTTCACCTTGTTCAATAACTTTTTGGACGGTTCCGTGGAGTACTATAAGAGAAATTCCTCTGAGCTTCTTTATAATCTACCAATCGCACCAAGTAATGGTCTGAACGAAGTTCCCGTGAACGTAGGGGATATGTTCAACTCCGGTTGGGAAATAGCATTGACGGCCAATTTATTCAATAAATCGGATTTTAGATGGAACGTAACCTTGCAGGCCTCGACCTTCAAGAACGAAATCACCAGCTTGCCTTCTCCATTTGTGGAAGATGAACAACGATGGGATGTGGGACGTTCAAGGTTTGATTTCTACTTATTGCGAACCGCTGGGGTTGATCCAGAAACGGGGGACCAGTTGTTCCTTCAGTATGAATTGGACGACAACGGAAACAGTGTTCCCGTGTTGGATGCCAACGGTGACATCGCCACGACTAGCGACTGGCAGGATACGGAGCGTGCCTACACAGGTGACAGCTCCATCCCCGACCTATTGGGATCTATTGCCAACAGCATCAGCTATAAAGGATTCTCATTTGATTTCTTGATCAACTACGGTATCGGCGGTAGCGTGTTGGACAATGGATACGCTGCCATGATGCACAGTGGAAACTATGGTCGCTCCTTGCACCCTGATATTTTGAGGGCATGGAGACAACCTGGTGACATCACCGATGTTCCAAGAATGGAAAACGGTAACCCTAACTTGGTGAGAAGACAATCCGAACGTTTCC
The DNA here is from genome assembly GCA_018222835.1 of Algicola sp. Taxonomy (GTDB): domain Bacteria; phylum Bacteroidota; class Bacteroidia; order Flavobacteriales; family Flavobacteriaceae; genus Flagellimonas. The sequence goes on from JAAEZN010000002.1 coordinate 32,050, forward strand.
TGACGGATGCATCGTTCTGGGCACTGCGCAACGTGAACTTCGGCTACACCTTCGACAGCAAGATCGCCAACCAACTTGGTCTTGACCAATTGAGAGTTTCCCTTACCGGTGAAAACCTATACACCCAGAGCGAGCGAAAAGGACTCAACCCACAGTTCAACCTAGCAGGTACAGGGGAAGGCAATGATTTTAATCCTGCACGAATTATTTCATTGGGATTGAACGTAACTTTTTAAAAAATTCAAATGATGTTAAGAAAAATAAATATACTGTTACTGGCCTTCCTAGGGATCGCCATAACTTCATGCGACGACGACTTTTTGGAAACAACGCCCACGGATGCCATTTCTGCCTCCGATGCGTTGGCCAATGAGGACAACATGCAGCTGATATTGAACGGGCTGCACCGTGGACTGTTCTCACAATCACAGGCCATATTCCCTGGGGGTGATGATTCAAGGGCGAACAATCACTATTGGGTGCCACTGGGTGATAATCTTACAGGTGGGTTGATACATTCTGCCAATGCCAATAACTTGGGTTGGAGAACGGAGATGCAGTGGAACTCCCATACGGATCAGACCTCATTTACCTGCGAGTTGTTGTGGTACCACAGGTACAACATCATCTTGGGGGCCAACCTATTGATTAACAGGGGTACCGACGGTACTTTGGTGGAGTCACCACAATTGAACGAAATTTTGGGACAGGCCTACACCTATCGGGCCTACGCCTATCTTTCTTTGGTGCAACATTACGCTAAAGGCTACTTGATCGGTAATCCGGCCAGTGACCCAGGTGTACCATTGTTATTTTCTTCCGAGTCTCCCTTTACCAGTGAAGCAAGATCTACTGTTCAGGAAATTTATAACCAGATTGAGTCCGATATTGCTACTGCAATAGAACATTTCGAGAACGGAACGGGAAGACCTAGTGGAGGTGCGGAGACCAAATCACAACTGAATATCGATGTTGCTTATGGTCTTTTGGCTCGTACGGCATTATCCAAGGGTGACTGGCAAACAGCTGCGGATGCTGCAGTAATGGCACGTCAAAACTATCCGATAATGGGCGAAGAGGATTGGAAGTCAGGTTTTAACTCCAATAATCTTTCCGAGGTAATTTGGGGAAGCAATGTAATCACAGCTGAGACCACTTATTTTAGATCGTATTTTTACCTAACAACAAATACTTTCAACGGTGCCCAGATCAGAAATAATCCAAAAATAGCCGATAGAAGATTGGTAGATGCCATTCCGACTACGGACTATAGAAAAGATGTATTCTTGCCCGATGCCCCGAATACCAATAGTTCTGCGGCAAACAATCAGGGAGGACTTGATCCGAATACTGGCTTGCCTAGGGATCCCAATTATGCCAATAATTTGGGAGAGTACAATGCCAGAAGAGCGGAAATCAATGCCATCTATGGTATTAACAATGCTTTTAATCAACACCCGTACATGCACTTTAAGTTAAAGAATGCCAATCCAGGTTCTACAGACCCCGATGATGTGATTTATATGCGTTCTTCCGAAATGTATCTTATAGAGGCAGAGGCCAAGACTATGATGAACGATATTTCTGGTGCCCAAGACGCATTGAGACCATTGGGAGAGGAACGTGATAGTGCATATGACGTTACCGTTTACAATACCCAAGAGGCTATGATGGAACACATCAAGTTCCAAAGAAGGCTGGAATTGTGGGGTGAAGGTTTCGGTTATACAGATCATATACGATGGGATGAAGGAATCGATCATGCGGCTGATGGAGGCTCTGGAGCTTCAGCTGTTTTATATCAAGAGGCATTTCAAGTGGAACGCCCATCGTTGAATGATGATTGGATTTTTAAAATTCCACAAGCCGAGTTGGATGCTAACCCCAACTTATCACCTGCAGATCAAAATTGATGATCCTTTATACAACATTGGTTTTATAGTTAGTGTTGTAAAAAACTGATTCGAGTGTTTAATTTGTTTAGAAGCCCTTCATCCTAGGATGAAGGGCTTTTTATATGGGTATTCAAACCCTGTGCCATATCAATTACTATTGTTGGGTTTAAATATCGATCCTATTTGCTTATTTCCATAAGCTATGGAACTGGATTGTTTTGCGTTTCATGCCAGTGGAACTAAAAATGGGAAACCGTTCCATTTTTAATGCTCAGTGTTAATTATCGTTAAATCAAGTTCTGATTTCGGTATTTACGGAAATCAGGACGACTCCAGATGGATTTCGAGATAGGTTTGTTCAAAACAATGGACAGATAGTGGCTTCTATGAACAAGGTAGGGATTGGACAGCTAATCTATTAGGAGATAATATGTGCAAATTAAGAGTATATCAATGCTTCATTTGGTTCAACCTTTTGTGTTGCGTGCAATGGGTATATGCCTTTCAGCAGGATACCAGAGTGGCATTCCGATATCCTATTACAGAAAAACATACTACCATCAAGGTAGATGGGATAGTCGATAAGGGAGAATGGGAAGACTATGTCCTCATCGATACCTTGTACAATCACGACCCCAGTGATCAAGGTTTGGCCGCTTTCAGAACAGAAATCAAATTGACTTTTGATGCGAATCAACTATATGTATTTGCCAAACTATATGACGATGGGGAAAGAGTGATTCAGTCGCTCCAAAGGGATTCGGACAATTCACAATGGGAGAGTGATTCTTTCACTGTAGTTATAGACCCCATCAACAAGAAGCAGGGCGGAATCTTGGTTGGTGTTAACGCCGGAGGTGCGAGAGTTGATGGGAGTCTTTTGGTGGAGCCGGGAAGAACGACGTATTCGGACACGTGGGACACCCAATGGAAATCGGCTACCAAGCAGTACGATACCCATTGGGTTTTGGAAATTGCTATTCCATTTAATAGCCTACGTTATAATAACGACAACTTGGAATGGGGAATCAATTTTATTCGAGGACATAAAGCCCAAAATTTTTATTATACATGGACACCATTTCCCTTGAATTTTAATGGTGTTGATGTTAACTATATGGGTACACTGGTATGGCCGCAAGTCCCAGAGGCCAATAATCCCATTGCGTTTCTCAAACCCTACCTTACGGCAAGTGCCATTAAGGATAACGACCTTGATCTTGGTGAAACAGTATCTATGGATGGTGGATTGGATATCAAGGTGCCTATAACCAAATCCTTGAATGCCGATGTGGCCCTAAATCCAGATTTCTCCAATGCAGATGTTGATCAAGAGATTACCAATATTACCCGTTTTGATATTTCATTACCGGAACAGCGGGAATTTTTTCTTGAGAACGCAGATATATTTTCCAATTTCGGCAGCTATTCCATCTTTCCTTTCTTTTCAAGAAGGATAGGCTTGGAAACTCCTATTTTGTATGGAGCCCGCATTACAGGAAACCTTTCCGGGAACCTTCGTGTTGGGGTGATGAACGTCCAGACCCAAAAGGATGTGGATATAAGTGCACAAAACTATACTGTGGCTGCTTTTAATCATAAAGTGATGAGCAGGTCCCAGCTGAGGGGGCTATTTGTAAACAGACAAGAGATAGGTGTTGATTCCATCAATGATTATGCAAGGAACTTTGGCGGGGAGTTTACCTTCATCTCAAAGAAAGGAAATTTAAACACTACCATAAAATATCACGGTTCCGTGACCGATTCAAAGGAAAAAGGTTCCTATTTCGGAATTAATGGCGGGTATTCCACCAGGCGTTTTAGGGCCGGGTGGACATTGGATGTTTTGGGCAAAGATTATCGAGCCGATGTAGGTTTTACGCCACGTCTGTTTAATTACGATGCAGAGGCAGAATCGGTCGTAAGAAAGGGGTATATTTTTGTGAATCCCTTTGTGACCTACAAGTTTTTTTCAAAGGAGGAACAGAGTAAGCTTATTTTTCAAGGGTTCAGATTTTATCATAATATGTTTTTCAATCCAGATGGAAGTCTTAATGAGCGGGATAACAATCTGGCCTATGATATCTTCTTTAAAAATACCTCTAGATTCACCCTAATGGGCACTAATAATGAGGTGAATTTGAACGTTCCGACCAACTTTTTGGGAACAGAGTTCGATAATCTTCCCGTTGCCAATTATGGTTTTTGGAACGGTATTGTTAGCTATAGTTCCGATGTGAGGAGGAAATTTACCCATACAACCTCCTTGACCTATGGTGAATTCTATAACGGTAATCGATTTTCTTCCAGTCTTTCAGGATCTATTCGATTTAGCTATTGGGCCAATATGGGGGTAACCTACGATTACAATAATATATCCTTACCGGAAAATTATGGAAATCGCAATTTCCATTTGTTGCGCATTCGGGCCGCCATCAGTTTTACCAATAATCTATTTTTCAACAATGTTGTACAGTATAATACCCAAAGCCAAAATTTCAGCGTGTTCTCCAAGTTACAATGGCGATATGCACCGCTTTCGGATGCTTTCCTCATATACAATCAAAACAATGACACCAACGGATTTGACCTAACAAACAGGTCGATCATTCTAAAATTGACATATCGTTTTGCTGTATAATAAAACCCAATTCGAATGAGAAGAACAATCGTATTGTTTTTACTATGCCTACTGGTGTCCAAATGGTCTGTGGCCCAACTTGATTCAGTATTGGTGTGTGATGTGAAATTTAAGACATCAAAGTTTGACAATGGCCATGCCGGAAGTGGTTTTTTGGTAAAATACGATAAAAAGGTATATGCCTGTACCGCAAAGCATGTACTGTTTTTTGCCAAAACCGAAAATATGAAAACCATAAGCTTTGGAAACGATTTAAAGTCTTGGTCCTTTATTTCAAAGAAGAACCCCGATATTAAGTTGCTAGCCGGGAAACTTATCAATGAGAATAAAGAGGAGCCGCTTGCCATGCCCCCCAACGGAGATTGGTTGGTCTTTGAGACCATGGGGGAAATTCCGGACGGACTCCATCTTTTTGATTTGAGAACCAACTCATTGGAAATCGGGGAGCGTCTTTACTTCATGGGGTATCCGTATGGAAGCAACGTCCCGATAAAAGTGGAGGGAAGATTCAAAGGATATACAGAAACCGGAAATTTAAGTTTAGATGTACCGAAAGGCACCTATAATGGCTGCAGCGGAGGGCCTGTTTTTGATCGGCAAGGCCTGCTGGTTGGCCTGGTCTCCATGGGTTATATTGACCAAACAACCGATTCCATGGTATTTGAGCCTGCATCGGTCGAATATTTTAAAAAAACAATAGTAAAAATAACAATCCATGAAAATCAAACGGAATCATAGCTTATGGAAGAGGACAAGTTTAATCTTGTTTACCGTATTGATCAACGGAAGTCTTTTTGAACAAAAAACGGAATATTATATACACTTGTGTATAGGTGCATAAGGAATACCTGTAATATTTGAACAATCGACAATCCCATTAAAAGATATATATGAACATCAAGAAATCCACATTATGGTGGTTGGCCATCCTATTGCCCATGGCGATTTGGACGCAGAATTCATCAGAAGTTCATCGGGAAGCATATTATGCCGATCTTCCCTTTTGGGAATCGCCTTATATCCCATTTAAGGGCGCATGCCCGATAACGGCCGAGGAAGCCGCTCAACGGATTCACCTAAAACTTGATTTTGATTCGGCCAATAGGATTGTCGCGGTACATGTTCGACTGGGTCAACATTATAAAGCATTTGAAGGTTTTTTTGGGAATCTTTATATAAATGCCCCTTTGACGAAAGTTTTATATAAAGATAATCTAGAACTGCACGAGTTCTATGATCGGTTTGGAAATCAAACCACAGTTCAAGGAAGTATTCACCAAAAGGTATATGAAAAAGAAGAACATGGGAGAAACATCCGATTGTCGTTCTTGGACCCAAAGGGATTACCTACTTCAGATATGTTCGGAGTTCAAGAATATCTTTGGTCACATCAACAAGATGGAGGTATTATAGAAGAACGGTTGGATAAAGAAGGGAACATTGTTCCATTAAGGAGCGAATTTGAATTGGGCAGGACCAAAATGTATTTTGATGATCAAGGCTATTTTGGGTTATTACAGAATGTAGATGAGCAAGGAAAAACCACAAATACCGAAAAAGGTATTGCACAATTTTTATATTACTACGACAAACAAGGCCGGTTTGTTAGATGGGAAGTCTATGATGAGAACGGACAGAGAACTATGGGCCCGTCACACACCTCTGGTGAACAGAATACATTTTACCAATATGATTTGGAAAACATTATCTTCTTTGATGCAGAGGGCAATCCAGCCACTCATTGGTCCGGTGCCCAGCAATGGCATTTTAAAGTAGATCAATTCGGAAACCGGGTTTTATTAGAGTTTCAAGACACGAACGGTCAGCCTATGAATGCTAATAATAACTATGCAAAGCGCCTATGGGAGTGGTCCAAAGATGGGAGGTTCCTTTTATCGGAGGTTTATTTAGACCAGAATGGGAAACCTGTGGAACACAAGAGAACGGGTATTTATAAAATAACTTATATAAGGGATGATGAAGGCAGGATCGTTGATACCAGAGTTTTCAATAGAAATAATGAATTGATTCCGCAAGATGAGTAGTCTTTATCGTGCACATTAAAATAACTGAAGAAATATAACCAACTATATTTAACTTTAAATGTCCCAAAAGGACGTGAGCTGTTTAAGAAAGCGTTGGGTTGTTGTTTTCAAATGGGATAAAGCTCTGTCAATTAGCTTGTATAATGGACTTGATTACAATCTTAGGTATTGGTTTTGGTTTTCTGGCTCTTTTTCTGGCCTTTTTTTTCCTGCTTCATAAGCGGTTTCAAAATGATGGCTATCTATATCTTTATGGATGCCTCATGATTTTGGGTTTTGAGTTGATGTACAAAGTGTTGATCCATAGTAGAATAATTCTTGATGTGCCATTGTTCTACATTCCAGGGCGTCTCCATAACCTGCTGGTGTATCCTTTGTTGTTACTATTTGTGTTTTCTATTACGAGGAGTTCCAATTTTAAAACCAAGGTTTGGCATCGGATTGTTTTATACGGTTTTGGGCTATATGCACTATATGTAAGTATTGTGGCCTTGAAAATTCCATCCCATACCAAATTGGAAATGCTCCATCTTTTCTATCAGGATAAAAGGCCGGGACCATATGACTATTGGAAAAATCCCATAAGTCTGCTTAAATCCACTTTGGTTCCTTTGTTTTTTTTAAGTGTTGTTGGTATTGAGTTTTTTAGGTTCCGAAAGAAATCTGAGGATATGCCATCTGTTCGGTTATTGAACCTTTTGTCCTTGATTATTATAATATATTTTCTATTCAATCAGTTTTCCAATCCCATATATAAAGGGGTTCATAAAATATCGGGTTATTCAATGGTGGAGTGGCCGGTGGATATTGGTTTTCTATCCTTGTTGGTTTTGCTGTTCTCTATCTTGGCTCTGATGGTCAACACTGGGAGTACCTTATTTCCATCGGCCAAGTATGCTCGGAGCTCGTTGTCAACTTCTTCATATCAAGATATTGTAGAGCGGGCAAAACGTATGGTCGAGGATGGCATGTTATATAAAAAAGAAAGCCTTACATTATCGGAACTATCCATCATGATGGGCACCAACCCGAAGTACCTTTCACAATCCATAAATGCCAAACTCCAATGCAGCTTTGTAGATTTTGTAAATGGCTATAGGGTAGAGGAGGCAAAACGATTGATGCTGGACCGAACAAATAGATCATTCACACTTGAAGCTATCGGTAGTCTCGCAGGTTTCAAATCTAAATCTGTTTTTTTTAGAGCATTTAAAAAGGCAACCGGGATGACACCGAATCAATTCCTTACTTCACAAACCGGTGTCAATTCTTGAATTGGGCCCTGATTCAGGGTTTTAGTAAAGGATAGCTGTTATTTTGTTTTGATTTTTGTGTGCTCAGAAACAAAAGTAGAGTCACATGAAAAGAATTTTTTTATTGATAGGGGTGTCCTTGATGCTTTCTTGTACTACCAAGAAAACGACAGAAACATCCATGATTGCCCCGACTGTTTATTGCTATTCCACAGTAGCATTTGTTGAAACGCCATTGACCTATATAAAGGGAAGTATTCCGTTGACCAAGGAAGAAGCATTGGAACGCAACCATTATCGCTTTACCTACGATCAATGGCATCGATTGGTCTCTGTTGCTTTCTATAATGGATTTACACCAAGAAACCCCAACCATACCGCCAATCTGTTCACCTTGGCACACCGTATGGAATTTACTTATACGTCGAGTACAGAAAAAATTTCCTTCTACAACACTAAAGGACAACAGATCAATGTGCTGGGGGATTGTAAGGAATTTATTTATTCCTTGGACGACAAGGGCTTTAGGAGTTCCTTGGAGTTTCTTAATGATGAGGGGCAAAAAGTGGAAAATGATTGGGGAATATTTAAATATCAATGGACCTATTTGGCAGATGGAAGCATAATTGAAGACCGGTTCAATAAAGTTGGAGAATCCGTTGCTATTCGACCAGGGTTCGAGTTTTACAGGTTGAGACTTAATTTTAACACCTTGGGGCATATTGCCCTGATGCAAAATATTGATCAGTATGGAAACCTAATAGAGAACAGCTCCGGAGCGTCGCAGGATAGGATTACGACCAACTCCCATGGAAATTTTTTGCAATGGGAGGTTTTGGACAATAATTCGGCTTTGGAGAAGGGAAATGGGCCAAATGTAGCCATTGGTATCCAAAAGTTTAACGAATATGGTTATGAGGTGGCATTGGAGCATCGGGATGAAAACAACGCCCCCATATATAACAACTATGGAATTTGTAAGAGTGAGACCAAATTTGACAGCTTTGGCAACATGATCGAAAGAAGGTTTTTTGATGAGGACAGCAAGCCATCCTGTCATAAGTTGGCAGGTTATCATAAACTGAAGATCCAGTGGGACCCGTCGGGCAATCGAAGGAATATGCTATCGTATTACGATGTGAACGGCACTCCAATTGAACACCAGGCACGAGGGTATCATAAAGTGAGCTATAGCTACAATAGGGATAATCTTCTTCAGCAAATCAGTTATTTGGACACAGAGGGGAGTCTCGTAAACCGTAAGGACAATGGTACGGCGTATATCAAATATGAGTATGATGAAAAGGGACAAAGGTCGGAAGCTTCTTTGTTTGATGTAGAGGGCAATCTAATACGTTAAAGAGATGAAACAAGTACAATGGTTTTTTGTTATCGCCCTATTCTGCGGTCCTGTAATGGGACAGGATATACTTAAAAAAGAACTGAATGACATTTTGGAAGCCTATGCGTCGAAGAATCAATTTAGCGGAACTGTATTGGTGTCCAAAAAAGGCAAAGTGCTGTATAAAAATGCTTTTGGTATGGCCGATTGGGAAAATAGGGTGCCCAATAATCTGGATACGAAGTATTTAATAGGCTCTGCAACTAAATCATTTACGGCTATAGCTGTGATGAAAGCCAGAGAGGATGGATTATTGGAGTTGCATGAGCCACTTTCTACATATATTCCTGAATTGAACAGAGAGCTTGGCCGATTGACACTGCATTTTTTAATGAAGAACTCATCGGGATTGCCCGTACATCTTAATCGAATCACCGAGTTGGAATATCGGGATATTTCAAGCCAGGAGCTTATTTCATTATATAATTCCGTTCCACTCTCCTTTGCACCGGGAACCAGATACCAATATTCTAATCTAAATTATCAATTAGCTGCGCTTGTATTGGAAAGGGTTGCCCATACATCATATAAGGACTATTTGGGCATGAATATTTTTAAACCTATTGGGATGAACAGCACGGGCGTGGAAAGAACCGATTTAAAATCAATGGATAAAGCATTGGGTCACGATTTGTTAGCAGGCAGGTTTGTAAGGTCCGAAGAAAACTACATGGGCTATGCCAAAGGGGGAGGTGATATGTATTCAAATGTCGAGGATATTTTTAAATGGGATGCTGCATTATATTCAAACCAATTGTTGAACGAAAACAGCAAACAGCTTATGTTCGATGGATCTCCGGATAAATTTGGAGGCTACGGATATGGTTTCAAGATAAAGGCATATGAGCGGGGCAAGGAAAGGGAAAGTCTTGGCAAACTTGTCCGCCATGGAGGTTCCATGTATGGATATATCTGTAATATTCATCGTTATTTGGACGATCAGGTCTTGATTGTGGTTTTGGGGAACATAAGGCCCTATCCAACTATGGAGATTACGGTTGCAATTGAAGATGTGTTGAGGTCAAAAGGATTTTTTTAGAATTGTAGCGAGTCCTGTTGGACTTCTTGACAATGCTAAAAAGTGAAAAATAAAGACCATGGGCCTTATTCATATGTCTCCAGATTACAAGAATACTATCAGAAAAATCGGGAGTTATTATAAATAACCTACATATTTCTCATATGTAACTACGGTGCGTTGTGTTACAATCAACAATATCTTGATTGTTAGCCTGAGCAATAGCAAGTCGTTTCCAGTTAATATTGATTCTTCTAAAATTTTGCCATTGCTTCTCATTTTGATTTATCACACCTTGTCATAGGCTATAATTTGGGTGTTCGCGGCCTTTATCACCGTTGCCCTAAAGGGTTTGGACAGTACAGTTCGGGGATTATGTTACAAAAGATAAATTATAATGTTACGTATTATAACTGTTTACCGTTCTAGAGCTTAAATATCATTCTTTTGTGTAATAACATAAGGGATGGGCGGGGACATACATCCTCTTTCATTAAGAGACATTTATTTTATCCATTAATTTTTTGTTCTCATTGATTGATTTTTTGAATTAGGCTATGGATGATGTCATCTAGCCCACCCTTTTAAAAGCCTAATTACAAAAGAATAGATTCTATTTGTGTATAAAATACCGTTCAATGCGGATTTTGAGAATATTGGTTAATGAAAAGGTATTGAATAGTATATGTATTGGAGCCAAAAGTAATTGTAAGGGCAAAGTAGGTCAAAGACAGAGCTTTGTTAAAATTGCGTTATTACCTTTTAATTTTGAGCTTCCTTGTTTATCAAATCCACTACAAACTCAAGACATGGGTCATGACCTTGTTTCCATTCCATTGATGTGGGCTTTATGAAAACTTCTGGAGCAATCCAATTGCGCTCGTCGTAGGGAACAGGACTTTGCCAAAATGATTTCGAGGCATAGGCTTTCAACCCTGAATGGGGTAAGTTGATTTCATTGTCATCGCCAACATGGCTTGGTCTTCCTCCACTTGGTTCGCCAATGAACATTGTCTCCGTAAATTGATCTAACTGGGTAGATAATAATATGGCTGCAGAAAATGTCATGTTACCTATTATAGTAAATAGTTTGCCTGGTTGATTGACTTTCTCGCATTTTACGATACTGTTTAAAAAATCCTTGTTCAATTTTCCACTTCCCCCAAGATTAAACCTTAAATCCAGCACTAAAGCCTTGACGTCATTATTATTTATAAATCTTAAAATATCCTCCCCAAATTCCTTAAATGATTTCTCGGTCTCGTTACCTATCTCATTTATTTGGCAATACACAATTTTGGAGTCTGATAAATAGGTGAACCAGAATTTTCTGTCGAGATTAGACAAAAACAAAGGGGGGTCAACTGTTTTATTCATTGTTGCCCATCCCTCATTTGTTTTTCTGGTCAAGAAGGTATCCGGTGAAAAGGGTAGGTGGACCATGGAGATTGTTGTTTCGTTCCCGTTTTCATCAAGGTAACCAATAACAGACTTGTTTACATCCGAAGCAAATTCAAATGCCATTAAAATTTCAGAAAAAGTAGCATATAGAAGACTAGATCTTCTTTTCATTATTTTATTCTCAGCTATAGCTACCGAGGAAACTTTTTCTAGGATCTTTTCAATGGGTATGCTATTGATCGACATAATTTTTTTTCCTAACAAAACCCCATATCGTGGCAATGTTTGTTTAACAAAAACCCCATCACTGAACTCGTAAAGTTCAATAGGTATTTGATGGAAACGGTTTTTACCGGAATATGGAGGCATAATGTAGGAATGCCCAATACCAATTTGATTCATTATTCCCATCAACTCCACAATTATTTCATAGTCATTTAATTCGGATATTTTGGGAGTCAATTTTTCGAAACTCCTGTCCCATTCCAATTTTGGATAATAATCATGCAACCTGTAGTGCGTCAGTTCAACCTGATTTTTAAGAAATCGTATATCTTCACTCCAACCTTTTGTTCTTGTATTGGTTTTGGTGGTATCTGGTATTACAAGTTTCTTAAATGGCTCTAAATTTCTAAGGTTATCCAAACCTTTATCGGATAGTAGTAACGTTTCCCTATTGTTCAATCCATGGGCGATAGCTGACTGTAGATTAATTATTGCTTTAGCGGTTTCTCCCAATGATGAATAATTGATGGCGATGTTATAGTGAGAGTTGGCTAACTGATATCCACATTCAATTGCCTTCTTCAATGATTGAATTGAGTTATTATAATTTTGACGATTCTTTTCAATTAATCCCAACCTATACCAGTAATGCCCATTGTAAGGATTTTTGTTGGTGATTTTTGCATATAGGTCAAAAGCTTTCTCCCAATTATTGTCATTATAAAATTGATCTGCTTGTAATAAAACGTTGGATGATTGGGCTTTGAGGTCAAAACTGGCCCATATGATCAGGGCAATTATTTTAACCCAATTGTGATAATTTTTCATTTTTTGAATAAAGTATTTTAGTTGTTCCCTGTGTGAAGCCGAATATAGGGGTATAGGAACCCCATTAAGAATTGGTTACTTCCATTCTCATCTAGGGAGATACTATCTTATAACGAGATTATAAATCGGATTCCGATTTATAAATAAAAGGATGGTTTCTAGGATACATTACATGTAAACTATCGATAAGCGAATTAATGTTTATTTGTAACCTTTAACCATCCTCTTGGTGTTAATGGCCAAAAAATATGTGGGTGGGGTTACTTTCCTAAAAACCCATATAAAATATCCTGTTCCAACTTGTTCAAGTTATTTTTCTTTTTTATCAGCAGTTTCCCATGTTCGATAGAGGCATTTAATCCGGCGGGATGCAAGTATGCTTCAATAGGGAATTTTATAGCCCCTTGTATATAGGTATCAAAAAACGAAGTCTGATCTTCTCCGCTCAAATTGGACAATCGTTGACATACTTCATCCAAATCATAATGCTCGTTTGTACCACCATACTCTTCATATAATGCTTTCATTAACATATCCAAGCTTTTGGTATTTTTCGTTGCATTGCGGATAATGATATCCTGAGCTATCCCTACGAACATACCTCCACTATATACCAAGCCCCAATGGTCATGCTTGGCTTCACCATCGGACATGGATAATGTGCCTACTCCTTCATCATCAACATAACGTTTATAAAAGAAATCGGATAGAACATTCAAATAACTCTCATCGTTTAAAATACCAATATGATATAGTGCCTTGACCGTGTAATAATTTGTAACCCCTTCCTTGAACCATTCCAAATCATCGGAGTTTGGGGAGAAAGATTTGCCGTTCCAAAGATGAAAGAACTCGTGCGCAAAAATGAACCTGGAAATTAGTTTAGAAAAGTCATCTCCATCTTTCTGAACCAAAACACTGATGTTGTTCCCTAGTGCTTCACCATCGGTGGCATCTGCGGCGTTAACCACCACCACAGATCTTAAAGTTCCTTTTAAATTGGGCGGGTTTGGATTGCCCCCCATAAGATCAACATAGTAATTTAAAACACCATTGGCGATTTGCTTATACTCCTCCTCTTGTTCTATGGTTTCTTTTGTTCCCAATGCAAAAATCAATTCGAAATCCTTTCTTTTAATTTTGATTTCCTTGTGGGTACCCAAGAACATAACAGATTGTAAAAGATCATTTATACCTTCGACCTTCTGCATATCTGATTCTTTTCCATCTATTTCCCAAGGTGTTGTTGCTATCCAGTTTTTGGGAAGATCAAATTTTACCGATATATCATTTCTTTGCGTCCCATTGATCATAAATAAGGTTCTACCGGTGTAAAAAACTCCATGTTCCGTAGAATACGCAACCCCATCAATTCCGCCGCTCCACTCATAATCCGAGTGAGTAAGGTGAACATTATAGGTTACAGTTATTGGTGTGGGAGCATCTATATCAATTTTCCACTTAGGACCTTTTAACTGCTCAACGGCAAGTTTGTTGTTTTGGTCATCGTATGCTCTAATATTATGCAAAAAATGCCCCCAGCTGTTATCGAATGCTCGGGCACTGCCATCCATATACAGAATATTATCCTGTGGTATAAACTTCATGGTTACTTGCGCCACATTAGGGTTTTTTTCTGTAATGGTAATCCAATAATTGATTTGGTTTTGATCAATATCCAGCTCATTTGCATTAGAGCCAATACTAGAAAGAGCTATAGGAAATAGCCACAACATTGGTTTTTTAAATAATTTGAATAACATACTTCGTTTTTTTGATGATGATGAATAAACTCTTGTGCAGATCCTCTGTATCAAAGTGTATTGATGACATGGAGGGGGATGCGCACCAGTTTTTTTGATGAAACTTGCTGGGTAAGCAATTGTGGGATCAAAATAAACCTATTGGTAAAGTACTTCGGTAAATATTTATAAGATGTAACGGAAAATTCGACATATTGTAACATGCAAAAGGTGATTAAGGAACTGCTAAGCTAAACTACTTGAGCAAACATAATACAAACACATTCTTAGCTACATTAAAACTAGCACTTCTCGAACAGAGATAAGAGTGTAAAGAAGAAAATGCTTGTAGAATAGACGGTTTTTTGTTACTGCTATTTTGGACTAAGTAAAACAAAAAAACCTGTAAATCATTGATTTACAGGTTTGGTGTATTGTTTAGTGGAGCCGGAGGGATTCGAACCCTCGTCCAAACAAGCAATAACCATGCTTTCTACATGCTTAGTATCTGCTTAGTTTTCGATGTATGCCTGACCAGATACGGCCTAACATACACTTATCTTCTTTAGGTTTTAGAGGTGTCGCCAAAGCGAACGGACACCCTTGTGTTGACTTTTTTGGTGCTCCTAAACGAATCGCCGTCAACAAGGGCTATTCAGGAACATCTCGCTTCCCTACCTAGTAGGGACGAGGCAAATCTTACTATAATTCAGATTATGCGGCAAGAGCGTAATTATTTTCGCCAATTAAAAGTGTGAAATATGAGATTAACGAGCTGTATCCCAGCGCTCGGCATGCTTACATCGCCATTGGTCTTGCTGTCAAAACCGGTCGGCCCCATAATGAGTTAGGCAAGCGTTGCTTACCGTAAACGAATTATGCCCTGAGCGGAGTCGAAGGGCATAAACATCTACTCACTTTTTTATCAAAGAACTTTTCCTGTACATAACACAGTCGAAGTGTGGGCGTTCCCCGAAATTTGCTTGCAAATTTCGGGTCGGGCTATCGGCCGTACATGGTACTTGCCTCTATCCCTAACGCGGTCGGCAAAGGTAAATCATATCCATCAAACAATAAAAAGTTTGCTTACCCTACCTTTTACCCTTATTTTGGTCAACAATTATACCAAAATATTTTATGAAGTTCGGAATTATCAGGGAGCGTAAAAATCCGCCCGATCATAGGGTAGTACTATCGCCAGAGGAATGTCAAAATGTCCTATCCAAATTTCCAAAAGCCGAAATTTTAGTGGAATCATCCCCGATTCGGGTGTTTTCTGATCAGGAATATACCGATAAAGGATTCTCAGTAGTCCAAAATTTGGAGGACTGCGAGGTCTTGTTAGGTGTAAAAGAGGTTCCTATCGAAGCTTTAATTCCCAACAAAAAATATTTTTTCTTTTCCCACACTATAAAAAAACAGCCCTACAATAGGGATTTGCTTCGGGCAATGCTGGATAAGAATATAGAACTCTATGACCATGAGGTGATTACCAATACAAAGGGAGCTAGATTGGTAGCTTTTGGCAGATATGCCGGTATTGTTGGTGCTTACAATGGTTTTAGGGCATATGGACTCAAATATGATCTTTACCAGTTGCCAAAGGCGGAAACACTTTTGGATCAACAGGCTTTGATCAGCGAACTAAAAAAAATACAATTGCCCAACATCAAAATATTGTTGACCGGAAAAGGCAGGGTAGGTAACGGCGCCAAGGAAATGTTGGATGCCATGGGCTTGGCACATGTCGCGCCAAACGATTATTTGTCCCAGACTTATAACAAACCGGTTTATTCCCAAATAGATGTGTCCCACTACACAAAAAGAAAGGATGGTGCCAAAGGGAGCAAAGCAGATTTTTTTCAACACCCAGAACAATACGAATCCGATTTTTTTAGGTTTGCCAAAGTAACCGACTTTTTTATTGCCGGTCATTTTTATGGAGATGGCGCACCCTATCTATATACCCGAGAGGATGCCAAACAACTCGACTTTAAAATTAAGGTGGTGGCCGATATCAGTTGCGATATAGATGGCCCTGTTGCATCAACCATCCGACCATCAACTATAGCAGAACCCGTATATGGGTATGATCCAATGTCGGAAAAGGAAACCGATTTTAAAAATAAGGATGCCATAGCGGTCATGGCAGTGGACAACTTGCCTTGCGAGCTACCAAGGGATGCCAGTGTAGGGTTTGGGGAAGCATTTTCAAATTATGTGATACCGGCCTTTTTTAATAACGATTCCCAAGGAATACTCGATAGGGCACGTATGACCCAAAATGGTAAATTGACCGATAGGTTTGCCTACTTACAGGATTACGTGGACGGTAAAGAATGACACTTGCCCTAAAAACCAATGCTTTTTAGTTGGTAATATATTGTTTTTTAGTATCTTATATGTCCTTATTCTTAAAGCTAGTGAAATTTAACTGGGTATTTTCTGGAGATGACAATCCAGCAATGAAAAGGGCCTGTATCGATTTGGAGTACAGCCTTAGACCAAGGATTATGAGGTTTCTATTGTCCAGATTGGATGTGGATGCCGACTTTACCCAATTCTGTTTCAATGTGGATGTAGATAAAAATTGGGTTTCCATATCGGATAAAACCCCCAAAGAGTATTTTTTGATTATATCACCAGGTTTCAACCAAGAAATCAATGGGTCTTCTTTTTCTTCTTCTGTGGCTTAAGTAAATACTTTGCCTAGAGCATTTCACCCAAATTCATGGACAAATGAGTGCTTAATAGCATAATTAATAAATTTTTAAGGGTTAAAAATAGGTTTAAACGTAAATTCCTTATTAGGTTTGTGGGCTTAAAATTACGGTACTTTGCACATAGATCTAATAATTGCAGCACTCTGGAGCCTTTCACCATTTGGTGAGGCCAAGGTGGGCATTCCATATGGAATGTACCAAGGAGTGAACGAATACCTTGTGTTCGTGGTGTGCTTTGGGGCCAACGTTTTGGTGTTTCCGTTAATGATGTTCTTTTTGGAGTACATCAATCGTCACTTGATCAAATGGCGTTTCTACAAAAAATCTGCCGTGTATATTGGGCAAAGAGCCAAAAAAGGGTCAGGGAAAAAGATTCAACGATTTGGTTTTTTGGGCATTGTACTCTTTGTGATGATCCCACTTCCTGGAACCGGTGTTTATGCTGGTAGTATTGCAGCTTACCTGTTCAAAATGAAGAAAAGAGAAGCATTTGCGGCCAATACCATTGGTATCTTTTTTTCGTCGGTGATTATTTGGGTGGCTACCTTGATGTCCTTAAAAGGTGTTTAAGAAAGGTGATTTGGTATTTTTCGGTTTTTCGTTCAGATTATCGTTCTATTTATTTACTTTGCTTTCAATCTCAAACATTTTTGTAACCTAACAATACTATTATGGCTTCCGGTTTTTTTGCAGTTTTGGATGATATTTCCGCACTTATGGACGACGTTGCTTCCATGAGTAAGATTGCAACCAAAAAGACCGCAGGTATTTTGGGGGACGATTTGGCCGTGAACGCCGAAAAGGCTACTGGGTTTTTGTCCAGCAGGGAAATTCCAGTTTTATGGGCCATTACCAAGGGATCCTTTCTCAATAAGTTGATTATTTTGCCCATAGCTTTCTTGTTAAGTGCTTATCTGCCTACGGCAATAACGGTTATTCTTGTGTTGGGAGGGGTTTATTTGGCTTACGAAGGGGCAGAAAAAATATATGAGTACATCTTTCACAGGAACGAAAATGGACATGCAGAAGACCCTAACGATATTCCTGAAGAAGATTTTCCAGAATTGGAGAAGAAGAAAATCAAGCAGGCCATTGTTACGGATTTTATTCTTTCCATTGAGATAGTGATCATAGCATTGAGTACTGTGGTGAACGAAACCTTAACAATTCAAATTGCCACGGTATCGGTAGTTGCATTATTGGCTACCGTAGGGGTTTATGGCATTGTGGCCTTAATTGTTCGTATGGACGATTACGGTTACCGACTTATCAACCTAAATGATGAGACGGATAGTTTTTCCGATAAAGTTGGAATGGTTTTGATAAATGCCCTGCCAAAAATAATTAAAGCTCTCTCAATTGTAGGAACCTTGGCCTTGTTATTGGTTTCAGGTGGTATTTTTAGCCATAATATAGAATTCTTCCATCACTTGTTCCCGGGGTTGCCCTCTTTGATTAAAGACTTTATACTAGGGTTGGGAATCGGGTTTGTGGCAGTACTGTTGTTGCAGTTGATCAAGAAATTGTTCAAACGTAAGTCGTAAGCAAGTCTTTTTTTATGAACCCGGCCGAAGATTATATCATCAACCAAAAAGAACCTTTCAGAAGCATTTTATTGCACCTAAAAGCTGTAATCGAGTCTGTTGTTCCTGATGTAGATATGAAGTACAAATGGAGCATTCCCTGTTTTTATGCAGGTAAACAGCCCATTTGCTATTTAAATGTGTCCCAAAAAAAGAAGTATGTGGACATTGCGTTTTGGAATTCGGCCCATCTGACATTGCATTTGGATAAAATGGTCGTTGAAAACCGAAAGGTGGTTAAATCCCTTCGCTATTTTACTTTGGAAGAAATTGATCAAGATGTGTTGGTGGACGTATTGCAGGAATGCTACTCCCTAAAGCACAAGGGATTCTACAAGCGATAACCAGCTAATATTTGATTACGAAACAACTGGTTTGGTCGCTTTGTTTTTCAGTTTAAAGAAAGCGATCCAGAGAGCTACTAGCCCCAAAATCAACCAAAGCAAATCCACCAACAGAATATGTTGGTAACCTTTTTGATAGGCAACCCACATCCAATTGCCCGATGCAATTCCGTTTGCAACCGGAACCAATAAGCCCAAAATTCCACCAGATATCAAAGTCCACTTGTTGGTAAAGGCAATATCCTTTTTAAGTATAAAGAACACGGTGGCCACCAACCATATCGGAAAATAGGTTTGGTAAAGAAAGCCCATGTTCACTGAAGGTGCAAACTTTACGATAATAAACTCCAAAGCGGTAACAGGCAACAGGGTAAGGCAGATGGCCATATACCAATTGGCTACTTGTTGGTTGAATTTTCGGCGTTTTTCCGGAATGTTTTTCTTGTTGCGGGCCACAAGCCAAATCATAATTCCAGAGAGGATCACAAAACAGGAAACCAGTCCCAGTATAAAGGAAATTACACGTAAACCATAGCCTGCGTAATCACCAAAGTGGAGACGGAACATCATGTTTTTTACACCATCCAAATAGGAGGTTTGGGCAATCGGTACTTTTTCCTGCGCAATGGAACCATCGGCAATTTTGTAAATACGGTAGCCCAGACCATTCAGTTTGGTATCGTAACCAAGGTATCCGCTTATGGCGGCGTGCATATTTTGATCGCCGTAGTTGAATATGTGAGTTTCGGTAACCCTAAAATCTCCCCATTCTTTTTTCATTTCTTGAACAAATTGGTCCAAGTTTATGGTGTTCTCCAATTTTTGATTCTGGAACTCGTACACGGGATGGTTGTACTCCAAATCTTTGTACAATTGGTTTTGGTCACCATCATACAATCCCATCACCATGGGAAGCACCAAAATGCCTTTCAGTAAAAAGAAGGCTCCCGTTACGGCATACACAAACTGAAATGGAAACCCTATTACCCCAAGGACGGTATGGGCATCCGTCCACATGGTTTTTAGTTTGGCCCATGGCCTAAAAGTGTAAAAGTTGGAAACAATCTTGTTCCAATGTACCAAGAGCCCGGTAATGATGGCAAAAAGGAAAAAGAAGGCCACAAACCCAGCCAAAGTTCTTCCATAAGGGTGGGGGATTTGATCTAAAAAGTGGAGACGGTACAAGAATTCACCCAAATGGTAATTGCTTGCATAATCGGCTGTTTTGGTTTTGGATTCCGGGTCCAAATAGAAAAACACGGGTGCTTTGGCATCTTCTGAAGCCAAGGAATCCTTGGATGCTCCCAAATTGACGGAAATGCTTCTTTCGTTGTAGTAATGTCTCAATTCGACATCCCGTCCAAACAAATTGTAATCTTTGGAGAGGTCGTTGAGGTGTCCGTCCACACTGCCAGGCAATGCATCTTCCTGACTAACGTAATGCCCATGTTGCCAATTGGCAATCTCATCCCTGAAAAAGGAGAATGATCCTGTAAAAAAAATAACGTAGAGCGCTACACTGATAACGATACCACTTACGGTATGTGTGTGGAACAATATGTTGTAGATACGGTTTCCCATGGTTTAAACAAGAGGGTTGGTTTGGTTTGCAAAATAGAATATGACAAAGAGTGCTAAACTGACCAGAATATAAATGCCCAAGACTTTCCAGCCATTATTGCCCAGAAAGGCAATAACCATTAAAACGGCCCAAAGGATAAAGGCCGTAAAAGTACTGGTTATGATCACGGTAACATGATTGAACCAAGTGGCCAAAATCATATGGAATAAGACTGCTATCACAAGGCCACCTAAAATGGCAGCGGTAATTTTGGCAAATCGTTGTGATGGCGATAGGGTCAAATATTTTTTGTTGGCTGGCATAGGTTAGAACAATAGGGTTTCAAAAAGGATGGAGCACAAAAAAAGAACACCCAAAAAACGGTAGTTCAACAATCGTAAGGGAGCCAAGAGAATCACTAAACTGGCAACTGTCATCAACAAAATAAAAAAAGTGAACGTACCTGAACCAAGCCCCCAGTAAAAGCAGCTAAGCCCCAATGAAAAAACCATTAGGGCCAAACTGACATATTGTGAAGCTCTTTTATGTTCAGCAATGGAGTGCTCAAAACCAAGGCTGCCCATTGCAGACATTTTTGTTGAGGTACTGTAGAGCAAGTAAAAAGCTATAAAAGTGAGTAACGAAATTCCTGTGGCCATGCTTATGGTTTTATGTAATAGGTGGCGCAATGCCAAATAAATTCATAATCTTCTCCATTATAGGTGCCGGGAATTTCTTCCTTGGTCGTGGTCTCCACAATGTACTTGGTGTTCCAAGGCAAGGCAAAGGAAACCTCTCCATTATCGTCTGTGTACAAGGTTTTGGACCATAGGTCGGAAACATAGACTTTAAGTTCGTTTTTGGCAATGGACTCACCTTTGTACAATACTTGAAGCTTGATCCCCTCTCCGTCGCTCTCTAACTGCTTTATTACAATTCCATTGGGATTTACGGTTTTCGTGTCTCCATCGGTTCCCACCTGAACTTTTGCGGTGGAATGATAGTGCGTCTTGAAAATCCCAAAATCGTATTGGGTATAATCGATCACATCGATTTCATTATTGTTCAAAGCGATGGTATATACGCCTTTCTGAGATGGTGTAAAGCTTGCCAAATAATGGTCTTCTTTGGCTTCTGTACTCAATTGGGTCTTTGTGCCGTCGGGAGCTATTACCCAAAGGGTAAACTTGGAAACCAGAGGAAAAGCTTCGCCCTCTACTTTTTCAATTACACCATAGGTGTATTCTCCGTAATGTACACGGACTTCCTGTGTCCGGCCCAAGGCCCCTGTACCGTTGGTCTCAATCCACAGATAGTGAGCCGAGGCCGAAAGTACGGGCAAGGTAATGAGTAATAAAGTTGCAATGAATTTTTTCATTTGGTTCTCTTAGAATTTATAAGTGAAATTGGCAGAAAGACTTCTCAAGTTCTGAGGGCTGATGGTTGACCAACCTCTGTAATAGTCCTTGTTGGCAATATTGTCCAACTTCAGCGTGATTCTGAAATCCTTGGCATCATAAAAGGCAGACGCATTAAGAATGGTGTATTTATCAATAGCAAAAGTACCGTTGGTTCTGTTGAAAATTTTGTTCTCACTGGCGTAGTTGCCGCCAAACCCAAGTCCAAAGTTTTCCAGTGTACCTTGTGTAAATCTGTAGCTTGCCCAAACATTGGCCAAGTTCATCGGGCCTGCACTCTCGGGCCTAAATCCAGTGAAACTTGCAGCTCCCTCAACCAATTGACTATCGTTATAGCTATAACCGGCAACAATGTTCAAACCATCAATTGGAGAGGCGGTAATGCTCGCTTCAAAACCTTTACTGGTCTGTTCGCCGTCTTGCGTATAGAAATAGTTGTTGGCATCAGTATCGATTCGTTGTGCCATATCGCTTACGGTAATGTCGTAGTAGCTCAAAGTGGCAGAAAGCTTGTCATTGAACAAGTTCAATTTGGTACCTACCTCGAATTGGTTGGCGTGTTCAGGATTCAAAGCTCTTACTGATGTATTTCCGTTGGATAGCTCAGTAACTGGAGCAACATTGCTAAATCCGTTCATGTAGTTTGCAAATACCGATACTTTGTTCAAGATAGGTTGATATACCAAACCAAATTTTGGTGAGAATGCGGTTTGATTGTATCCGTCGTTAGAGAAACGGTCCACACGCAAACTTGCCATTGCGGACAATTCTGGCAATAGGTTGATGACATTGGAGGCATAGGCGCTGAAAATCTCTTGCTCCGCCTCACTAAATTGTGCTCCTGGATTGGCCAAGGTGGAAATTCCGGCATCCGCTCCAGCTTGAGTCAAAACACCGGAGTCGTACAAGCCAGTGCCCATTGGAGTTCCATAGAATTCGTGTAGGGCAGGGGCTACCGCTTGGAACTCGGCTGGATTTGCGCCAACGTAGGCAAAGCCTTGGTTCCCATAACCCGTACTGTTGTTAATGGTTCTAGTTTTAAGGTAATCCAATCCAACCACCAATCGGTTGCGCATGTTCCCGACATTGAAATCCCCGATAAAGTTCTGTTGAATATCGGTCCCCAAAGTCTCGGAATTCTGGTTACTCGTATAGCGTGCCAAGATAATACCGTCTTCTATTGTAGTGCCCGATAGGCCTTCAACCGTTGAAGTTATCTCGTACAAGTAGGAATAGTAGCCATCGGATTTTGCGTTAGATCTGGAGATTACGGTCTGGGAAGTCCATGAATCACTTAAAATGTAATTCATCTGACCTTGTAAGCTGTAGGTTGGGGTGTCAATATACAAATCGTTACTGGAGTACGATCGTTTAAAATCGTAACCCAGTTCATCCAGATTGGTCACACGAAGTGGCGAACCACGATCTACGAACAACATGGTCTGGTTAGTGCTCCTTCCGTTATAAAACTCGGTGTTGATATTGAAAGAAAGTCTATCACTGGCCTGAAATGACAACGATGGTGCAAAGAAGAACGATTTCCTAAATCCAGCATCTTGGTAGCTGTTCTGTGTGTGGTACGAAGTGTTCACACGAAGTGCAATATTGTTCTGGTTGCCCAAAGTTGTATTCACATCGGCGCTTACTCGGTTCAACCCATAACTGCCAGAAGTGTATGAGATATTTCCGCCAAAACCATAATATGGCTTTTTGGTATTGATGTTGATCAAACCACCATAAGAGATCAAGCTACTGCCATATAAAGTGCCCGAAGGACCTTTGATCACTTCGATGGATTCAATATTGGCCGGATCCGGACTTCCATTGGTCAAGCCAGGCAATCCATTGATCATAGTAGGTTGGACTGCAAAACCGCGAAGGGAGAAATAGCCTGCACCATCGTTGCCTCTACCTGTGGATTCCCAAAGCTTGTCGATTCCCGGTGCGTTTTTTAGGGCATCATCAAAATTGGTGACCACTTGGTCTTGCAATAATTCGGTTGAAATAGAATTGTACACCTGCGGATTTTCAATATCCTTTAAAGGCATTTTGGATACATAAACACTTGCCTTGCGCGAAAATTTGTTCACTTGGTTGCCCTCGACCACGACTTCATTCAGTTGTTCTTGTCGTTCTACCAATACAATGGTTTGTACGTTCGTGGTTTGATCGGCGTATATGGTCACAGTTTTGTTCTGTGTACCAAAACCAACCATCGAAAAAGTCAAAGTGTAGGAGCCGGGGGCAAGGTCGGATATCTCATAGTTGCCTGAATAATTTGTGTTTGTCCCTAAACTAGTGTTGGAAACGGCAATATTGACATTGGCCAAAGGATTGTTTCTTTGGTCTGTTACTTTTCCTGAGATGTTACCTGATTGAGCTTGTGCCAAGGAATAAAAAGCCAAGCTTAGTATGAGGAGTAGATGCTTCATTTTTTATTTGTAATTAGTCTAAATAAAATTCGATGCAAATGTATGTTCCAGCACTTGATTGAACAAAAAATATTTAGACTAATTATAAATAATAGCCTTGGGTAGAGATTATCTACTTGTTAAGCAGGGTATTGCGATATAAAATTTAACAGTTTTAGGTTGCTTAAAGAGAATTGATTGTGTTTCTGATAGCGGTTAAATCTGTTAGCAGTTTCTCCAATAGATTTAAATCCAGCATATTGGCGCCATCACTTTTAGCATTCGCGGGATCAAAATGGGTCTCCATAAAAAGACCATCTACACCTGCCGCGATCCCAGCACGTGCCATTGTTCCGATCAAAGCAGGCCTACCGCCCGTAACCCCTGATGATTGATTGGGCTGTTGAAGGGAATGGGTGACATCGAGTACCACTGGAGCATACTGCTTCATTGTGGGAACTCCGCGAAAATCAACAATCATATCCTGATACCCGAACATAGTTCCGCGATCGGTGATCCAAACTTGCTCATTACCGGAATCGGTTACCTTTTTTACAGCATGCTGCATACTTTCAGGACTCATAAATTGCCCTTTCTTTAGATTGACGACTTTTCCAGTTTCGGCTGCAGCTACCACCAAGTCTGTCTGCCTTACCAAAAAAGCAGGTATTTGAAGTACATCCACATAAGCTGCAGCCATAGTGGCATCTGCTATTTCGTGTATGTCGGTAACGGTTGGAACTCCGAAGGAATCAGAAACTTTTTTTAAAATTTTCAGGGCCTTTTCATCACCAATCCCAGTAAAGGAATCGATACGGCTACGATTCGCTTTTTTAAAACTTCCTTTAAAAACATAAGGTATTTTTAGTTTGTCGGTAATGGTTATAATTTTTTCTGCAATGCGCATTGCCATGTCCTCACCTTCAATAGCGCAGGGACCTGCCAACAAGAAAAAATTATCACTGTCCGTATGCTTTATTAGAGGAATTTTGGTGATGTCCATTTCTTAAAGTTTGCACAAATATAGCATTAAACGATGGTATCCTTTTTAGATTTATAAAGATAAACCATCAACCATGAAATATAAATATTTGTTGCTCGCTATCTGTTTATTACCTGTGCTATCCAATGCGCAATGGCAGGAGCGTGGCGGTATTTTTGATTTGGCCCATTTGGAACGCCATCAGTTTAAGTTTAATTTATTGAGTCCGGGATTTACCTACGAGTTTGGGTTGTTTAAAAATCAAAGTGTCTCCACCAATTTAGGATTGGCGTTGGCTACTTATGAGGAAGGATACGTGTTTGGTTTGGCCTCTAATAATCGTTATCGATACTATCATAATTTTGATAGGAGGGATAGGATGGGGAAAAATACGTCGGGAAATTCGGGCAACTACATTGCTGCGGCCCAGGCCATCTTTTTTTCGCAATTGCGGATTGCAACGGATGTGGAGGGACCGGACGATTTTAACCTAGGTTTTTATGGAATGGTGTACGGGATTCAGCGCACTTACGAAAAAGGGTTCAATTTTAATCTGGAGCTGGGAGCAGGATATTACAAAGGTGATGGTGTACTCAATGGTTATGGTCCGTTGTTCAACTTCACTTTTGGATGGGTAGCGACCAAAAGAAAGAAAAAAGACCCTTATTTTGATTAAATAACACCATTACAACATACTATTTTAACAAAGTTGAGGTTATAATACTACCAAATTAACCTACAATGCGTCGCTTCTTTATTTTGGCATTCCTGTTTTCAGGTGTTTTTATGTATGCTCAATATGGCAAAAATTGCGAGATTCGTCAATTTAAACTAAATGCATTTAACCCGGGTATTGAGTACGAAATGGCGGTGGGTGTCAACAGTACTTTGGATATTAGGGTAGCATTCCAAGCAGCTTTGGAACCAGCGAGTTCTAAACCCATAGAAGATTTTGATTTTTTTCCGGCCATAACGGTCCAAAACAGATATTATCACAACTTTAATGGAAGAGAACGTCGTAGAAGATCTATTTACGGAAACTCTGGAAACTATATTGCACCGAGTGTAGCCGTTTTTTCTCCCGGCGACCGTGTAGTGGAGGGGCAATTGGTGGATGGAATTCATGGCTATGGAGGATTGGTCTATGGCATTCAACGTAGTTACGACTCAGGGTTTAGTTTTTCCATAGATGCCGGTGCTGGTTATTATGTAGGGCCGTTCAAGGGAGCCATTCAGCCCGTAATCAACTTGAGTATTGGTTGGATTATTAGTGAAAAGCGTTGGTGTGTTGGCTTATAGCCATTTTCTTCTGGTATAGTTATTGATGCCCAAAGGGGAATACAAACTAACCATTTATGAAAACTATTTCCTCTTTACTTTTATGTTTTTTTATTGCAACTATTGGAATTGCCCAATCAGGAAAGAATGTTGAGAACCATCAACTTACCTTAAATATATTGTTGCCTGGTATCGTTTACGAGCAAGGGATTTCCGAAAATTCAACTATTGCGGCAGAGGCAACTATGGGTTTTGCATACAGGGAATCAGACTTTGTGGAAAGTGGGTTTGGGATATTTCCTATAGGAAGGCTCCAGTATAGACATTACTATAATTTTGATAGACGACTCGATAAAGGAAAACGTATTGCAGGCAATACAGGAAACTATATTGCTCCCACTATCGCTATACAGGGCGGTAAGGCAATAATTGGGGATTTGGATTATGTTTCCGATTATTTTGGAGGGGTCGGCGCCGTTTATGGTCTTCAGCGGACGGGGCAGAAAGGTTTCCAATTTAGATTCGAGGTTGGACCTGGTTATTTCTTCGATGAATTTGAAAGTAATTTCGGGATTTTTCTTGCATTGAAGCTAGGTTGGGTGGTCAGTAAGAAATAAGATATTGGAACTCTCACTAAATCAATAAGATAAAAATAACATTAAGGTGTGCTAACAAGTAAAAAATAGCAGTATCTTTGCGGCCTTAAAATTTAGGTTATGTCCAAAATCAAGAATATTGCGATTATTGCACACGTGGACCACGGCAAAACAACCTTGGTCGATAAAATAATGTTCCACTGCCAGTTGTTCCGTGAAAACGAGAACAAAGGCGACCTTATATTGGACAACAATGACCTTGAACGAGAACGTGGGATCACTATTGTTTCCAAAAACGTTTCCGTTGTTTACAAAGACACAAAAATCAATATTATAGATACTCCTGGTCACGCCGATTTCGGTGGAGAAGTAGAGCGTGTATTGAACATGGCCGATGGAGTTTTGTTATTGGTCGATGCTTTTGAAGGGCCAATGCCGCAAACGCGTTTTGTGCTCCAAAAAGCAATTGACCTTGGGCTAAAGCCTTGTGTGGTAATCAATAAAGTAGATAAAGAAAACTGTACCCCGGAAGAAGTTCACGAAAAAGTGTTCGATCTTATGTTCGAATTGGGTGCAGAAGAATGGCAGCTCGATTTTCCCACGGTTTATGGTTCTGCCAAGAACAACTGGATGGGAGAAGATTGGCAGAAACCTACCGAAAATATTGAACCCCTGTTGGATATGGTCATTGAGCATGTACCTGAATTTAAGCCAGAGGAAGGTACCACTCAAATGTTGATCACATCCTTGGATTTCTCCTCTTTTACAGGACGAATTGCTATTGGTAGATTGCAAAGGGGAACCCTTCGCGAGGGACAACAAGTTTCTTTGGTAAAAAGAGATGGTTCCATAGTTAAAACAAGAATAAAAGAACTATATACTTTTGAAGGTCTTGGAAGACTAAGAGTGGAAGAAGTTGTTGCAGGGGATATATGTGCCATTATTGGTATGGAAGGTTTTGAAATAGGTGATACTGTTGCCGATATCGAAAGCCCTGAAAAACTAAAGACCATTGCAATCGATGAGCCGACAATGAGCATGCTTTTCACCATTAACGATAGCCCGTTTTTTGGTAAAGATGGAAAGTTTGTTACTTCAAGGCACATTAAAGAGCGTTTGGAAAAAGAATTGGAAAAAAACTTGGCACTTCGTGTTCAAGAAACCGACAGTGCCGATAAATTCTTGGTTTTCGGACGTGGTGTATTGCACCTTTCCGTATTGATAGAAACCATGCGTAGGGAAGGTTATGAACTTCAAATTGGCCAGCCACAGGTAATCATCAAAGAAATTGATGGTGTAAAATGCGAGCCAGTAGAGCACTTGACCATCGATTTGCCGGAGGAGGTGTCAGGAAAAGCTGTGGAAATGGTATCCATCAGAAAAGGGGAGATGACCAGTATGGAAGCAAGAGGTTCCCGAATGGTTTGTGAATTTGTGATTCCATCCAGAGGTATAATCGGTCTTAGAAACCAATTGTTGACCGCAACGGCTGGAGAGGCTATTATGGCACATAGATTTTTTGAATATCAACCATTGAAAGGAGATATTGCACAGCGATTGAACGGTTCTTTGGTTTCTATGGAAAACGGAACAGCGATTCCATATTCCATCGATAAGCTTCAGGAGCGTGGAAAATTCTTTATCGACCCGGGAGAGGATATTTATGAAGGACAGGTAATCGGTGAAAATTCACGTGGAGATGACATGACCATAAATGTGACCAAGACCAAGAAGTTATCGAATGTTAGGTCTGCCGGTGCCGATGATAAGGCAAAAATTGTTCCTGCCATTAAGTTTTCTTTGGAAGAAGCATTGGAATACATTCAAAAGGACGAATACGTGGAAGTTACTCCAAATCATTTAAGAATTCGAAAAATATATCTTAAGGAAGTAGATAGAAAAAGAAACAAACTATAAAACTGAAAAAAGCCCCTTTTTAAAAAGGGGCTTTTTTTTGAAAGGAATTTTTAGTGTACCGACTCAATAGCATTAAAACCTAAAGAATAAAATCATGAACAAAACCTTTTTGGTGATATTGTCCATTATCTTGATTGTTTCTTGCAAGGAGGAGACAAAAGAGAATTCCAAGTCCATAACAAAACAAATTGGACAAAAAGAGGTGGAAAGTACCATTTCCATTCCGGAAAATTGGGTCGGAAAAAGGGTGGAAAGAGCTGAAGAGCGGCTAATGGCGTCAGAAGCAGGCAAGGTTGTCTGGGCTGCTATGAAAGCCCACGGAGGATTGGATACATGGTATAAAAATGGCTCGTTGGGAATGCGTTTCAAGTATGAGCCGTTGGATGGCAAAACCCCAAGAGACAGTTACGAAGTGGTAGATGTTTGGAGCAATAGGGTTGTGCACAATAGTGTTGATGACCCAGAGGCCAAATTCGGGTTTACTGGTAAGGAGGCTTGGATAAAGGCCGCAGATTCCACGGCATTTAATTACGATGTAAAATTTTGGGCACTTACACCACTGTATTTAATGGGGCATCCTTTTGTAGAGGATGGTGAGGGCGTAAATCTGGAATTGCTTTCGGATACTACTTACAAAGGCAAAAGGAACAAGGTTGTGAAAGTTACCTATGACCCGGGTACGGGAGATGCGCCAGATGATTATTATATCCTTCATTTTGATGCAGATACTTACCTGCTCACCGCAACACGCTATATTGTTTCGTATCCCGAGTATTTTAAAGATGGTGGGCACAATCCTGAAAAATTTATGGAAGTCGGGGATTTGGTAAATGTTAATGGTGTATTGCTGCCAAGTGAACTAAAAACGCATTGGACGGTGAACGGAAAACCGGGTGAATACATTACCAAAATTGAAATTTTGGATATGGAATTCAAGTCAGGACTGCCTTCAAACTTTTTTGATGCTCCAGAAGGCGCAAAAAAACTATAGTAGTTACAGTTAAAAAGTTTATTGGTGCAAATGCCCGTGGTGCTGTTCCCTTAAACATGCCACGGCTGCGCCTATAATTCCGGCATGGTTCATAAGTTCAGCTTTTACCACTTTGGTCTCGATTTTGATATTATGGCTGAATTCTTCCCATTTTTTGGAAGTACCACCGCCAACAATGATAAGATCTGGGGAAATAATCAGTTCTACGTATTTTAGAAACTTATTGAACCGCTTGCTCCATTTTTCATAGCTTAAACCTTCTCGTTCCTTGGCAGAAGCTGCGGCCCAAGATTCTATTTTCTTGTATTTTTTATAAGGAATCTGCCCCAATTCAAAATTAGGGATCAATACCCCATTATAAAAAGCACCACTTCCCAGTCCGGTACCAATAGTGATCATGATCACCAGTCCGTTTTTTCCTTTTCCGACACCATAATTCATAGATGCGTAACCTGCGGCATCCGCATCGTTGAGTACGGTAAACTCGTGATTGGTGTATTCGGTAAAAAGTTCATCGATATTTACGCCTACCCAACTTTTGTGGAGATTTCCGGGAGACATACAGACCCCGTTTTTAACTATCGATGGAAAACCACAGCCAACAGGCCCTTTATAGTTAAAATGGTCAACAATTTTGGCCACTACTTTGGCCATGTCCTCTGGTTTTTTTGATTTTGGAGTTGGGATTCGGAAGCGTTCTGTCAACATTTCCCCAGTTTCGGCGTTCACTAGGGCACCTTTAATGCCCGATCCGCCTATATCAATACCAAGAATTTCCATATAGGAAGCGAAATTTGTTTAGGCAAAGTAACAAAAACTTTTGGTGATCAAGTAATTGTTTTAAAAATCAATGGTTTACAGCTTAGGGCGAATGGTTAAATTGCTTTTTGGATCACTTCAAAAACCTTGCTCCCATCACACTTTAGTGTTTTGTGCGGATATTTTAATATGAGGGCATAATCGTGAGTAGCCATTATAATGGTTCGTCCATTTTGATTAATGTCCTGTAGTACCTTCATCACCTCCACACTGGTTTGCGGGTCAAGGTTTCCTGTAGGCTCATCCGCTAAAATAAGCTCAGGGTCGTTCAGTAGGGCCCTGGCAATGGCAATACGCTGTTGTTCGCCGCCAGAGAGCTCGTGGGGAAATTTGAATCCTTTGGTTTTCATGCCCACCTTGTTCAGAACCTCCTCTATCTTATCGTCCATTTTTTTGGGGTCTGTCCAACCAGTGGCTTTCAGTACAAACTTTAGGTTATTGTTTACGTTCCTATCGGGTAACAACTTAAAATCCTGAAAAACAATGCCCAACTTTCTTCGTAAAAAGGGGATGTCCTTTTCCTTCATCGTTTTCAAGTCAAAATCCACGACATTTCCATTTCCCTGTTTTAAAGGTAAATCGGCATAGAGAGTTTTCATAAAACTACTTTTACCGCTTCCAGTTTTACCAATTACGTAAACAAACTCACCCTTTTTTACCTCAAGGTCAATATGGTTGAGTACTAGATTTTCGTTTTGGAAAACAGCTACGTCTTGTAATTTTACAATAGTCTCGGGCATAATTTTACTTCAAAGGTTACACAAAAGTATCTGAAAAAATGAAACACAGAATTAAAATGGACAACGAATCTCTAAATTTAAATTGATTTAGTAAAGGATTCCCTCTTCCAGATTCTGGTGTTTAGATTAAGGTCTTTAACTATTCCGATGGTCTTTGTAATCTCATCCTCTAGCTTTTCAAAAAAGCCCGGGGATAATAGACTTTTACTTTTGTTAAGACTAATAAGCTCGTAGGGTTGTGGAATGGCCAAGTACAAAGTGTCCTTGCTAAAGGAGATGATTATTGGTTTATTTATTTTTTTTCTAAAGCTTGTGATCCGTTCCATTAGGGATGGGGTCAGAATATACCGTGCTTCGATTTGGTCGGTACTGTACACCACAAAATTACTCTCAAATACTGGGTCTTCAAGATTTATCAATTTGTCTCGAGAAAAGTTTAGACCTTGAAAGTTTTTTGCTAGATAACCAATCCTTTTTTCCAATACATCGGGCAATATTATAGTATGCCCTTTAATGTTCTTATTGAATTCGATGACTCCGAATAGGCCGACAAAATTACTGCCGAAATCCTTGTTGGAACGATCTTTAGAAAGCAAGTTCCTTATAAAACTGTATGCCATGTATAAATGCGGGAAAATTGGAATATACATAAACAGGGAATTATATATGCCGTTATTGAAGACCCGTACATTGCCAAGAGCAATTTTTGTGTTTCCAATTTTTCCGGATATTGTGCCAAACCCTAGGTTTTGTGATCGTATCTTGCCTTGCTTTTTTGTGATGCTAAAGTAGGTAGGCAGTAGTTTGCTTTCTTCAATAGAGTTAATGGGGATTTGCTTGTGGGCATTATAATTAAAGTTGGGCAAAATATTTTTAAAAAACACTTCTAAAAGTAAGCTTTCTTGCCTTTTAAACTTTGATTTATAAAAATTGGAAAGGATTATAAAAACCAAAATAATCAACCAGTAGGAGATCATGATCTTTTGTGGCTGGTCAAGAGAGTTGCCTCCGGTGTGATTTCCCGCCCATGAATTAAATTTGATGATTTCCCAATGTGCAATAAAGGGTAAAGCCAAAATAAAGCAGATGAACACAGCCAACAATAACGAATACCCTTTTTGAAATAAGAGCTGCTTTTTTCTGTAACCCTCGGCTTTTATTAAAAAAGTATGGAGATGTTTTCTGAATTTTCGAAAATCAGTCATTATGTGCTAGTCAAAGTGAATTTTCGGGATTGTTTTCTCCGATTGTTGAGCCATAAACAGTTCAGCTTCTGTGTATCTCATTAACCGTCCCATAATATTGGAAGGGAACATTTCCAGGCCGTTATTAAATGTATTTACCGCTGCATTGTACGCCCGTCTGGTAGCGGATAACTGTTCCTCGATTTCGTTTAAACTGGATTGTAGTAATAAAAAATTATGGTCAGCCTTTAAATCTGGGTAGGCCTCCACCGAAACTTTCATTGCACCTAGCAAACGGTCAATTTCGCTTTCAATGTTCAGTCGTTGTTTTACGGGTGGATTATGCTCTTCAAGGTTTTTTCGGAGTTTGGTAATAGATGTTAGCGTTTCGCTTTCGTGTTTTAGATAGCCTTGAACAGTATTGACCAATTGTGGAATTAGGTCGCTTCTTTTTTTTAACATCACATCTATGCTGCTGTACGTTTCTTTGACCTTATTTCTTTTACTGATCAAGTTATTGTACAAAAACACCACGAATAATAAAACAAGGGCAAATGGAATAAATAAGTAAATCATCTCAACAAATAAATAATTACACAATAGAACAATGATTGGTATTGTCCGTTTTACGATTGTAAAAGGCTCTTGCCTTTTTATGTTGAGGTTTTGATGTTGTTGCCGATGAGGTATTTTTCGGCATTTGGTATAAAATTAGTATTTCATGTCAATAAATCAAGCGTAGGGTCGTAAATTTCGGCAAATGACATTTGAAATATACTTTGGCCTTAATTTTGACGTTATAGTTAAAGTCAATCGAGAACAGCGTAGAACACTATGAATCGAAACAACCTTCTATGTATTCCCATTTTAATGGGAACTTTTTTTGTGCTTTCCGCACAGGAAACCAAAATATATACCCACGAAAACAAAGCATATCAAGATGCCTTGGCCTTGTATAATAATGAGCAATATCAGGCGGCACAGAGCATTTTCGAATCGGTAAAAACAACCACAAAAGATGGCGAGACCGAGGCCAATAGCGCCTATTATGCCGCTAACGCCGCTATTAGGTTGAACCAGCGTGGAGCCGATAAAATGATGGAGGATTTTGTTGAGCGTTATCCGACCTCTACCAAGCGTAATTCTGCTTTTTTAGATGTGGCCGATTACTATTTTGAGACCGGAAAATATCCATATGCCCTAAAATGGTACAAAAAAGTGGATGAATCTTCGATGCCGTATTCCGAGCGTGACCGTTACAATTTTAATAATGGATATGCTTTGTATGCATCCAAACGGCCTAAGGAAGCCGAGCGTTATTTGAACAAAGTTACCACCTCTCAAAAATATGGTTCCCAAGCCAAATATTATTTGGGATATATTGCCTACGAGCAGGACGATTATAATTCGGCCAGTGCTCGCTTTGATCAAATTCAAGATCCGGAATTGTTGGATGAAAAGCTGACTTATTATCAAGCTGACCTGAACTTTAAGTTGGGTAAATTTGAAGAAGCGATTGATTTGGCTAAAAAACAGTTGGCAAAATCCAACCGACAGGAAGTTTCGGAATTGAACAAGATTATCGGAGAGAGTTATTTCAACTTGGAACAATATGCCGAAGCCATTCCATATTTGGAGGAATACAAGGGCAAACGTGGCAAATGGAACAATACCGATTACTATTTACTCGGATATAGCCATTACAAATTGGGCGATTACCAAAGTGCGATTCAGCAGTTCAATAAAATTATTGATGGAAATAATTCAGTCTCCCAAAATGCTTATTACCATTTGGCTGAATGCTATTTGAAATTGGATAAAAAATCCGAGGCATTGAATGCGTTCCGAAATGCCTCGCAAATGGATTTCAGTCCAGAAATACAAAAAGATGCCTGGTTGAACTATGCTCGATTAAGCTACGAAATTGGAAATGCATACGAACCCGTTCCGCAAGTCTTGACCACTTATTTGGAAACCTACCCAAAAGATGAAAACCAATTGGAAATCCAGGAACTTTTGGTGGACTCCTACATTACTTCAAGAAATTTTGAGGGAGCGATGGAGCTTTTGGAGAAAAACAAAAACTACGCAAGCAAAGAAACCTATCAAAAAGTGGCCTATTACCGGGGTGTTGAACTTTTTATTGATGGAGATTATTCAGGTGCTTGGGAACGCTTCGACAAATCTTTGAAAAGTGCTGAAAATGCAACTTTTGAAGCCCGTGCCCTATATTGGAAAGCCGAATCAGCTTATAGAATGAACCGTTTTGAGGAGGCTTTGGTCGATTTTGTCCAATTCCAGAATTCATCAGCGGCAAAATCACTTCCAGAATATGAGCAATTGGATTACAATTTGGGATACTCTTACTTCAAACTAAAAGACTACAACAACGCCATTTCTTATTTTCAAAATGTGGTGAGTTCCAATGCCATTGATGAAGCTAGAAAGAATGATGGCTATTTGCGATTGGGTGATAGTTATTTTGTGAACAGCAAATATCAATTGGCAAAGAAAGCCTACGATGCTTCATCAAAGATGAATGGACCAGAACGAGATTACGCAGCCTTTCAAAAAACACTTTGCGATGGCTTTTTGGGCAACAATTCAGCCAAGATTGAGGGTCTAAATCAGTTTTTGACCATGTTCCCGACATCCACTTTGCGAGACGATGCCCTGTTTGAATTGGGGAACTCTTATATTCAAAACAATCAAGAAAGTTTAGGCTTACAAACCTACGACCGAATCGTTTCTGAATTTTCTAGAAGTAAGTTTGCGCCAAGAGGATTGCTGCGAGCAGGTTTGGTACATTACAATGCCAGCCGAAATGATCAAGCCTTGGATAAACTCAAAGAAGTAGTCCAAAAATATCCGAACACACAAGAGGCCAAACAAGCAGTGGCAACCGCCAAATTGGTATATGTGGATGAGGGTCGGGTGAGCGAATATGCTGCTTGGGCCAGAAACCTCGATTTTGTAGAGGTGACCAATGCTGAACTTGACAATGCGAGTTTTGAATCCGCAGAAAGAAAACAAATCGAGGGCAAAACCGATGCCGCAATTCGTGGGTACGAAGATTACGCCAAACAATTTCCAAATGGATTGCATATTGAAAGCGTAAATTTTGCCTTGGCACAACTTTATTTTGCGAAAGGGCAGAAAGACCAAGCATTACCAAAATATAAAGCGGTTGCCGATAGTGGAACTGGGGAATACACCGAACAGGCGTTGACCCGAGTTTGTGAAATTTATGTGGAAAAACAGGATTACAACAGTGCCATTCCGTATTTGGAACGTTTGGAAAGCACGGCAGGAATCGTGGAGAACAGAACTTTTGCCCAGTCCAATTTAATGAAAGGGTATTACGGTCAAAAACAATATTCCCAGACCATTGCTTATGCCGAAAAAGTGTTGAAAGCACCAAAAATTGACGACCGAATTAAAAGTGATGCCCAGATTATGATTGCACGCTCCGCCATTGCGACCGACAATGAACGTTTGGCGAAAACGGCTTACCAAGAAGTGCAACAAATCGCATCAGGGGAATTGGCCGCCGAAGCTTGGTACTACGATGCTTATTTTAAAAATAAAGAGGAAGACTTTGAGGCTTCCAACACTTCCGTTCAAAAGTTGGCCAAGGATTATGCGGCCTATAAAGAATGGGCAGGAAAAGGTTTGGTGATCATGGCAAAGAACTTCTACAATTTAGGGGACGCTTTCCAGGCTACCTATATTTTGGAAAGTGTGATTTCGAACTTTTCCGAATTTGAGGACATCGTTTCGGATGCAGAAAGTGAGTTGGCCACCATTAAGGACAAAGAAGCAGAGAGCAATTCATCCGTAGATCCCAACCAAAACTAAACGAGACACAACATGCAAAAGAGAACCTATATATTTTCATTACTTTTTTTGAGCCTTTGCGGAATGGTTATCGCCCAGGAAGAGGATAACATTGGTACGGAAACGGTAACGGTAGTTAAACCGTATTCCCCTACCGTTTCGGATGCCTTTAAAATCAAGTCCTCCCCAAGTTTGAACGATTCCATTGTGCTGCAAAAGAAGAAAATCAACTACAGCATATTTTCGGTGCCCGTAGCATCCACCTTTACCCCAGCAAAAGGAAAGGCTTCGGGGGTCGAGAAGACACCCCCACCCACTTTGTACAATTCATATGCATCGGTGGGATTGGGCAATTATAACAACGCTTTGGTCGATTTTTATACGAGTCGTGAATTTAATAGGGGCGAGGACCTTTTAGATTTTGGACTTACCCACAATTCATCGCGTGGCGATTTGGACTCCACACCTTTGGATACCGATTTTTATGACACCAAAATAAATGCTTCCTACGCCAAAAAGGACCGTTACATGGATTGGGGTGCAAGCATAGGCTTACAGCATCAGCTATATAATTGGTACGGTATCCAGAGCGAATTGTTCAGTGAGGATGAAATCAATGCTATGGATGAAACGCAAAATTATTTTAATGCGGAGGCCAAGGCTTATTTTAACATGGAAGATTCCCCCTTTAAAAGTGGAAATGTTTTATTGCGACGCTTTTGGGATGCCGCTGAATCTGCTGAGAACCGTGCCGTAATCAACCCCACTTTTGAATTGCCCATAACCGAGGAGTTGATAACCATTGGGGTAAAAGTGGATTATGTGGGCGGTAATTTTAAGAATGGTACCATAACGGAATCTGTAAACGATGGAGAGAAAAATTATAGTCATTTACAAGCTGGTGTAACTCCGAGTCTTTTGATCTTGAGGGATGATCTTACCTTGAACCTAGGGGCCAATATCGTCTATGGACTGGATATGGAAAACAGCGAGAACAACTTTTATATCTACCCTGCAGTTACCGCTTCGTACCGTCTAATGGAGGAGAACGTAATCGCCTACGGAGGAATCGAAGGGGAATTAAAGCAAAACTCCTATCACGATTTTGTGGACGAGAACCCCTATGTTTCACCTACTCTAGACATTGAACCTACAGACCAGCAATATGAAGGGTATTTGGGATTAAAAGGACAGTTGACCTCCAATATTGGATACAACATCAAGGGGTCATACATGGCGGAAAATAGAAAACCGATTTTTTATCAAAATACGGTCAATACTTCTAGAACCGATGAAAAGAGCTATTACTATGGCAATTCCTTTCAGGTTTTTTATGATGATGTAAAAACTTTAGGTGTATTCGGGGAAATCAATGTGGATGTCAACCGTAATTTCTCACTAGGTGTAAATGCGGAATTCTACGATTACGATACAGAGACCGATAACCCAGCATGGAATCTACCGTCTGTAAAAGGTTCCTTATTTATGGATTACCAAATTACGGATCAATGGTATATGGGGGCAAATCTATTTTATGTAGGGGAAAGAGATGCTTTAACCTCGGTGGCCTTAACCAATAACGTGCCTCCAACAATTTCCTATGCACCTATAACTCTAGATGGCTTTTTTGATGCCAATGCACATGTTGGATATCACTTTAACAGCCAATTGTCCATTTTCGTGAAAGCATCCAATATCGCAAACAATAATTACCAACGTTGGGCCAATTTTAGGGTGCAGGGATTCCAAGCTTTGGCAGGAGTGTCCTATAAATTCGATTTTTGACGGTATTTGGTAAAGTTTGTAAAGAGTACATCTTTGCTTTTCACTTTTGCGCGTATTTTCTATTTTTGGAAGAAACCATCCAAAAATGAAAAAGTTTTCTTTATTGCTGACCGCCTTGTTCATTATTTCTTGTAACAACAAGGAAGAAGTAGATCTAATCGTCTTTAATGCAAATATTTACACGGTAAATGCAGACTTCTCCAAAGCAACGGGTGTTGCTGTTAAAGATGGAAAGTTTGTTGAGGTGGGCGATGCTGATAAAATCACCAAAAGGTACAATGCCCGGAAGCAGTTCGATGCCCAAGGTAAAACCATAGTTCCAGGTCTTATTGATGCCCATTGCCATTTTTATGGATTGGGGCAAAATCAACAAGTTGTGGATTTGGTCGGCACAGAAAGTTTTGAAGAAGTATTGGAAAGAGTGGCTGCCTTTCAAAAAGAACGTCCATCCAACTTTATTCGAGGAAGGGGATGGGATCAGAACGATTGGGAAGTAAAGGAGTTTCCGACCAAGGAAAAACTGGACGTTTTGTTTCCGGATACCCCCGTAGCCTTGGAGCGAGTGGACGGTCACGCCTATTTGGTGAACCAAAAGGCGTTGGACATGGCAGGCATTACTTCCAATACCGAAACGCAAGGTGGGGAAATTGTAAAGGAGAACGGTGAAATAACCGGAGTGTTGGTAGATAATCCCATGGGGCTGGTGGACAGGGTGATTCCTAAAGCAAGTTTGGCTCAAAACATACAGGCGCTCAAGGATGCAGAAGCTATTTCTTTTGATTATGGTTTGACCACCGTAAACGATGCAGGTCTCTCTAGGGAGATAGTTGAATTGATAGATAGCCTGCAGCAGGCAGGTGAGCTTTCCATTAGGGTGTATGCAATGATCTCTAACTATCCGGAAAATCTGGATTATTTTTTGGATAAAGGAATCATCAAAACCGACCATTTAAATGTTCGTTCAGTAAAAGTTTATGGGGATGGAGCACTAGGTTCACGTGGAGCTGCCCTAAAAGATCATTATTCAGATAAACCCGGTCATTTTGGAGCCATGGTTACACCTGTGGATCAAATTGAAGCATTGGCCCAGCGATTGGCCTCAACAGATTATCAAATGAATACCCATGCCATTGGTGATTCTGCAAATATTGTGGTGCTTAGGGCTTATGACAAAGCTTTGGAAGGGAAAACCGACCGAAGATGGAAAGTGGAACATGCCCAAGTAATTTCATCTTCCGATTTTGGTTATTTTGAAAAAGGAATCATCCCATCCGTTCAGCCTACACATGCTACAAGCGATATGTACTGGGCCAAGGATCGATTGGGCGAAGAGCGCGTAAAGGGCGCATATGCTTATAAAGATTTGCTGGACAAAGCAGGGATAGTGGCGTTGGGAACAGATTTTCCTGTGGAGCAAGTAAATCCATTTTTAACTTTTTATGCAGCAGTGGCGCGACAGGATTTGGAACAATACCCAGAAGGAGGGTATCAAATGGAAAATGCCTTAAGTAGAGAAGAAGCTTTGAAAGGTATGACCATATGGGCGGCCTATTCGAATTTTGAGGAAAATGAAAAAGGTAGTATAGAGTCAGGTAAATTTGCAGACTTTGTTATTTTGAGCAATGATATAATGACCGTGCCATCCGAAGAGATTCCTAGTTTAACGGCAGAACATGTTTTCTTGGGCGGCGTTCAGAAGAAATA
Source organism: Algicola sp. (assembly GCA_018222835.1). Lineage (GTDB taxonomy): Bacteria > Bacteroidota > Bacteroidia > Flavobacteriales > Flavobacteriaceae > Flagellimonas. The sequence goes on from JAAEZN010000002.1 coordinate 72,373, forward strand.
ATATCCCGTTGTCTTTCTGAACAAAGTGAAGAATCTGAAAAATATTAAAGAAACAAAAAAAGCCCCTTTAAAGGGGCTTTTATATTTTAAAAGCTGGAGATTAGTAGCTAACAGGTAAAGAAACTCTAGTAGTTCCCCATCCCATAACCATATTCCCATCGTCATCAAAAGCAATGGAAAAAGCTTCCAGTTCCTCGCTATCGGTAGAAACGGTAGCATTGGCACGAACCACATCGCCATCACTATCGTATGAGTAAGCGCCCCATTGGTGCAGGTTGCTGTTCAAGATAACGGTCCACTCGCTTTCACCAGGAATGGTGAACAAAGCATAAGAACCAGCCTTGATGGTTTTACCGCCAACGGTCGCATCCTTATAAAAAGTAACTTCCGTAGCTTCGTTGGCGCCGGTTCTCCATACTTTTCCAGTAGGAGCCAATTCGGCCATGCTACGTCCTTTTAATTGAGGGCGGCTATAAATAACACGCGCAGCTTTGTCATTTTCTCTGGAACTGGCAGGATAATAAGCGATATCCGCAGGGCTCTTGTCGAGTCCACTAAACTTTTGAGCCAAGGCATCTGTTGAAAACACCAAACTAGCGCAAAAAACCAATACTAATACTGTTAAATTCTTCATGATTGCGATTTAAATTCCTTTTTTTCAGGAGTTGATTAATTGTTTTTCAAATATACAGACGAGAAAATTAAGCAACCTTACAAAGCGTTGTGCTGAAATGATTAAAAAGTAAAAAATATTATAAATTGAATTTATATTGATTTAAAAAGTTTTAAATAGTAATTAAAAAATGAATAATAGTTTTATAAAATAATATTAAGTATCATTTTTGTTTTAAAATTGTTATTAAATATAATAAAATATGTGTGGTATTGTTTGCGCATTTGATGTGAAGGAAAGTACAGAAGTACTAAGGCCTCAATTATTGGAAATGTCTAAAAAAGTTAGACATAGAGGGCCAGATTGGAGTGGTATTTATGCCGATGACAAAGCTATTTTAGCTCATGAACGATTGGCCATTGTTGATCCGGCTTCAGGAAAGCAACCATTGGTCAGTGCTGATGGTAAATTGATTTTGGCAGCTAACGGAGAAATATACAATCATCAAGAATTAAGAAAACAGTTCGAGGGAAAGTACGAGTTTCGTACAAAATCGGATTGCGAAGTTATTTTGGCTCTTTATCAGGAAAAAGGATCTGATTTTGTTGATGAAATGAACGGCATATTTGGTTTTGCCATTTATGACTCCGAAAAAGATGAATATTTTATTGCCCGCGACCATATGGGAATTATTCCTTTGTACATTGGTTGGGACAAGAACGGAACCTTCTACGTGGCTTCCGAATTAAAAGCTCTGGAAGGAACTTGCTCCAAAATTCAGCTTTTCCCTCCCGGACATTATATGCACAGTTCCGATGGAGAATTTGTTCGTTGGTACAAACGGGACTGGATGGAGTATGATGCGGTCAAGGAAAACGAAACTAGTATTGCCAAAATAAAGGATGCCTTGGAAGCAGCTGTACACCGTCAATTAATGTCCGACGTTCCATATGGTGTTTTATTGTCCGGTGGGTTGGATTCATCGGTAACATCGGCCATTGCCAAAAAATATTCTCAAAAAAGAATTGAGTCCGGGGACACCGCTGATGCTTGGTGGCCACAATTGCACTCTTTCTCGGTAGGATTGGAGGGTTCGCCCGATTTAGCAGCCGCCCAAAAAGTGGCAGACCACATCGGAACAGTACACCATGAGATCAAATTTACTATCCAAGAAGGGTTGGATGCGATAAAGGATGTTATTTATAATCTAGAAACTTACGATATTACAACCATAAGAGCCTCGACTCCGATGTATTTAATGGCAAGGGTAATCAAATCCATGGGGATTAAGATGGTCCTTTCGGGTGAAGGTGCCGACGAATTGTTCGGCGGATACCTTTACTTTCATAAGGCACCAAGTCCTAGGGATTTCCATGAAGAAACTGTTCGAAAACTGGATAAACTTCATATGTACGATTGCCTTCGAGCTAACAAATCTTTGGCCGCTTGGGGTATCGAAGGACGTGTGCCCTTCTTGGACAAAGAATTTATGGATGTAGCAATGAGCATTAACCCAAAAGATAAGATGATCAACGGAGAGCGTATGGAAAAATGGGTGGTGCGTAAAGCTTTTGAAGACTATCTACCGGAAAGTGTGGCATGGAGACAAAAAGAACAGTTCTCCGATGGAGTTGGATATAGTTGGATAGATACCTTAAAAGCCTTGGTGGAAGAAGAAATTTCGGATGAGCAATTGGAAAACGCCCATTTTAAGTTTCCTATTCAGACGCCAACATCCAAAGAAGAGTATTATTACCGTTCTATTTTTGAAAGCCATTTCCCTTCGGATACCGCGGCCTTGAGTGTTCCTCAAGAGCCATCGGTAGCATGTAGCACCAGAATTGCCTTGGAGTGGGACGAAGCTTTTAAGAACATGAACGACCCATCGGGGAGAGCTGTGGCTAAAGTTCACGCCGATGCATATGTGAAATAACCCTTGATTAAACCAACCAAACGATATGAAGCAGTAAATCTAACTTGTTTCATTTTTTAATTAGTCCGAAAGCCCCTTTCCCAAGGGGCTTTTTAGTTGAATGGACCAATGTTCGGAACAAGGTGGACCAAGACACTGTTTTCCACACACTTTGTTGATAACTTAAGGGCTTGGACAAGGTGTTTTAGGCCATTTCCAAGGGGTATTGATTATATTTGTAAGATTTGAAAAATTGAGGCAAATACTGAATATATATGAGCGAAGAAGCTAATAAGAAACAATACTCCGCGGATAGTATCCAGGCCCTTGAGGGGATGGAGCACGTACGTATGAGACCTTCCATGTATATTGGAGATGTTGGGGTCAGAGGATTGCACCACTTGGTTTATGAAGTAGTGGACAATTCCATCGATGAAGCCATGGCGGGACATTGTGATACGATCGATGTAATCATCAATGAAGATAATTCTATAACCACTCAAGATAACGGTAGGGGAATACCCGTGGACCTCCACAAAAAAGAAGGTGTTTCTGCCTTGGAAGTGGTAATGACCAAAATCGGGGCCGGAGGTAAGTTCGACAAGGACTCCTATAAGGTTTCCGGTGGATTGCACGGTGTGGGAGTGTCTTGTGTGAATGCCTTGTCTTCACACCTAAAAGCCACTGTTTATAGAGATGGAAAAATATGGGAACAAGAATATGAAAGAGGTAAAACCCTGTACCCTGTAAAAAGTGTCGGGGAAAGCAATGAGACCGGAACTATAGTTACATTTGTACCGGATGACACCATATTTACCCAAACCACAGAATATAATTACGAAACCCTTGCCAATAGGATGCGAGAACTTGCATACCTAAACAAAGGGATTACCATAACACTTACCGATAAACGAAACAAGGATGAAAAAGGGGAGTTTACTTCTGAAACTTTCCACTCAGAAGAGGGCCTAAAAGAATTTATTAAGTTTTTGGATGGTACCCGTGAGCCTTTGATTCAAAAGGTTATCTCCATGGAAGGGGAAAAGAACGGAATTCCTGTAGAAGTGGCCATGATCTACAATACGGGATATACCGAAAATCTTCATTCCTATGTGAACAATATCAACACTCACGAAGGAGGTACCCATCTTTCGGGTTTTAGGAGAGGGTTAACCTCTACCCTTAAAAAATATGCCGATAATTCAGGTATGTTGGATAAGCTAAAATTTGAAATTTCCGGTGATGATTTCCGTGAAGGACTAACGGCAATTGTTTCTGTGAAAGTGGGGGAACCACAATTCGAAGGGCAGACAAAAACCAAGTTGGGTAACCGTGAGGTCACCAGTGCCGTGAGTCAGGCCGTATCCGAAATGTTGACCGATTACTTGGAAGAGAATCCCGATGATGCCAAACAGATTGTTGAAAAAGTAAAGCTAGCTGCCCAAGCTAGGCATGCAGCGGCCAAGGCCAGAGAAATGGTGCAGCGAAAGAATCCAATGAGTGTGGGTGGGCTGCCAGGAAAACTATCTGATTGTTCTGAGCAGGACCCGACCAAATGCGAAGTGTTCTTGGTAGAGGGAGATTCCGCAGGTGGAACGGCAAAACAAGGAAGGGATAGAAATTTTCAGGCCATTCTTCCATTACGTGGTAAGATCTTAAACGTGGAAAAAGCCATGCAGCACAAGGTATTCGAAAATGAGGAAATCAAGAATATCTATACGGCCCTAGGAGTAACCATCGGTACCGAAGAAGATAGTAAAGCCTTGAACCTTGAAAAGCTGCGTTACCACAAAGTGGTTATTATGTGTGATGCGGATGTTGATGGTAGCCATATTGAAACCTTAATTCTAACCTTCTTCTTCCGATATATGAGGGAGTTGATCGAAGGGGGGCATGTCTATATTGCAACCCCACCATTATATTTGGTGAAGAAAGGTGCCAAAAAACGATATGCTTGGAACGATAAGGAGCGGGATCAAATCAACGTGGAAATGGGAGGAGGAGCAGGTATCCAGCGTTATAAAGGTCTTGGTGAGATGAACGCTGAGCAGCTTTGGGATACCACTATGAACCCAGAATTCAGAACTTTACGTCAAGTTACTATTGATAACGCAACAGAGTCCGATCGTATATTCTCAATGTTAATGGGTGACGAAGTGCCCCCAAGACGAGAGTTTATCGAGAAAAATGCCGTCTATGCGAATATAGATGTATAGAATACAGGCATTTCACAACAAAAACTCGCCCCAGCAGGGCGAGTTTTTTAGTTTTGGGTAAAATTCAACATCATGAAAAGAATAATTTTAGCGATTGCGCTAGTTTCTGTAACCATGAGCAAGGCCCAAGACCTTAACGACATCTTTGTTTCTGGCGTGGCCGATGCCGAACGATTTACCAATGCTTACCTCTCGCCAGTTTCAGAAGGAGTTATTTATAGTATCTCCAATGGTTGGTACAATACTGCAGATGCCAAACCTTTGGGCGGATTTGAGGTTTCCATTATTGGAAATATAACCGGTTTTAAGAACAAGGATGATAAAAAGGCATTTGTCCTTGATCTTGACCCAGCGACAACGGAATATGAGAATTTACGATTTGTGGATGGAAGTACTTCAAAATTAGTCTCTACCGCTTTGGGGGACATTGAGGGGATAGAGGTCTTTGTGGAAGATGAAAGTGGTATCTTCAGCGAGAGTTTTGAGCTGCCCACTGGTCTTTCTGCTGAAAATCTCAATTTTATCCCGTCAGGATATCTTCAAGCTAGTGTTGGTTTGGTCAAGGGCCTAGAAGTGAAGGCTCGTTTTTTGCCAAAGATCAAGTTTGATGACGACGCCAAGATTGGATTGTTCGGAGCCGGATTACAATATGACTTTACCAAAATATTGCCTGCAGATAAAGTATTGCCAGTTGCAATCTCTGCGGTAATCGGATATACCAATTTGAATGGTGAGTACGATTTTACGGATTCTAATTTCATAGCAGGTAGCGATCAACGTATGGATGCATCCTTCAAGACGTGGAATTTCAGCGCTGTAGTCTCTACCAAAAATATTCCTGTCATCAATTTTTATGGAGGAATGGGATACATCACAGGTAAGTCCAATATTGATTTATTGGGAACATACGAGGCCAATGGACCCTTCTTTTCCGAGACTATTGAAGATCCCTTCTCTGTATCTAAAAAAGCCGATGGAGTATCCGCTAATTTGGGCACCAAAATAAAGCTCGGATTTTTTAGGCTAAATGCAGAATACAATTTATCTGAATTCAGTACATTCACCTTTGGTGTTAATTTTGGATTCAGGTAGAAGAATACCGAATTCAGCCGACTAAAATAAAGAAGGCCCCGTTTCCGGGGCCTCCTATTTTCATATATGTAGTCTTCACGTCATTCCCTGGTGGCGAAGACCGAGCCATTATCCAAGGTTAATACTTCGGGGGTTTTTGCTTTTTCCAAACTAACGGTAATATCGGTAACCTGTGGGTCGCCATAGATAATGGAATATGCTCCATTTTCCTGGGACCATTTAAAATCGGTATAAAAAATCAATTTGGAATTAGAATATCTTTGGTACCTACCCAGATATACATCGTTGAAAATCCATTCCTCGCGAACGTCGCTGGAGCCTTTGCCCTCAACACTGGAAGATTCGGTCTTTGCCCAGATGCCCAATATTGGGTCGTGGTTTTCTGGTACGCGTGTACAGTTGCTTATGGCAATGATGCCGACAATGGACAACAATGAAAAGAGCTTTTTCATAGGTCAAGTAGGTTACGTTAAATTTGGGACTATTAGAACGTAGGTTTGTAAGAATCTATTGTATAAAAACGATAAAATATTTTTCCTGTGTACGGTAAAGGCGCTTGGTTGTGATTTTTCTATGGTTAAATCAATGCCAACTTTGTTGTTTTTGATTGAATTGAACCGCTAAAACTGGTAAAAGTCAGCTTCTTTCTGCACCAAATGCATTATTTTTGAGGACTAAAATTTAAATCTATACAAATGAAAGTTACCGTAGTAGGAGCAGGCGCAGTGGGAGCAAGTTGCGCTGAGTACATTGCAATGAAAAATTTTGCGGCAGAAGTTGTTTTATTGGATATCAAAGAAGGGTATGCCGAAGGGAAAGCCATGGATTTGATGCAAACGGCATCCTTGAACGGATTTGATACCAAGATTACAGGATCCACCAGCGATTACAGTAAGACTGCCAATAGCGACATCGCAGTGATTACTTCGGGAATTCCTCGTAAACCAGGTATGACGCGTGAGGAATTGATAGGTATCAATGCTGGAATTGTAAAAACAGTAGCGACCAGCCTTTTGGAGCATTCTCCCAACGTAACTATTATCGTAGTGAGCAATCCAATGGATACTATGACCTACTTGGTACACAAAGCTACGGGCCTTCCTAAGAATAGGATTATTGGTATGGGCGGTGCTTTGGACAGTGCTCGTTTCAAGTATAGATTGGCTCAGGCCTTGGAAGCCCCAATATCCGACGTGGATGGAATGGTGATCGGAGGTCATAGTGATAAAGGTATGGTGCCTTTGATCGGACATGCTACAAGAAACAGTGTAAAAGTTTCCGAGTTCCTATCCGAAGAAAAAATGAATTGGGTAGTGGAAGAAACCAAAGTTGGAGGTGCAACTTTGACCGGATTGTTGGGTACAAGTGCTTGGTACGCTCCGGGAGCTGCCGTTTCCAGCTTGGTCCAGGCCATTGCATGTGACCAAAAGAAAATGTTCCCTTGCTCATCGCTTTTGGAAGGTGAGTACGGACTAAATGATATTTGCATAGGAGTACCGGTGATCCTAGGTAAAAATGGTATCGAGAAAATTGTAGAGATAGAGTTGTCCGATGCTGAAAAGGCCAAAATGCAGGAAAGTGCCGAAGGTGTTAAAAAGACCAACGGACTGCTAGAGGTTTAGATTTAAAAATCTATCGGTTAAAGTGTCATTTTGGGCATAAACCAAAAGAAAGTTGCCATTAAATTAAATGGAAATTTCTAGGTTTGTCTGGAATGACATTTTTAATTTTATACCGTAACCATTAACAGTAATTGCAATTACATCAAATTCTATTGTCAAATCTTATCGGAAATGATATATTTGCACGCTGTTTAAGAAAACTTCTAAAAAATTAACAATCAATGCAGAATAAAGGACTTATAAGGCTTTTCGCGATCCTTTTTGGCTTGGTGAGCATCTATCAGCTGTCTTATACTTTCATCACTAATAAGTTGGAGAAAGATGCTGAGGCTTACGCAATTGGCCAAATTTCGGAAGCTGAGGAAGATTATGTTGCAAAGCGCGAAGCTTTAGAGGCATCGTATTTGGATTCCATCAGTGATAACACTGTTTTGGGTTTTACGAGCTACGAGGATGCCAAAACAAAAGAGTTGAACAAAGGATTGGACCTTAAGGGAGGTATCAACGTTACCCTTCAGATTTCCGTTAAGGATATTCTGAAAGGTTTGGCGAACAATACCAAGAACCCGGTGTTCAACAAAGCTTTGGCAGATGCCGACGAAGCATCAAAAAATAGTGACAATACCTATTTGGAACTGTTTTTCGACGCTTTTGATAATATTAAAGGAGACGCTAAGTTGGCATCCCCGGATATTTTCGCAAACAAAGGCCTTAGCGACGATATCAATTTCCAAATGTCTGATGATGAGGTCAAACCTATTATCAGAAGAAAAATTGATGAGTCCATTGTCTCTGCGTTCGAAGTACTTCGTGAGCGTATCGATGGTTTTGGGGTAACCCAGCCAAATATCCAAAGGGAAGGAAACTCGGGCAGGATTTTGGTAGAACTTCCAGGAGCGAAGGATATAGCTAGAGCACAAGAGCTATTGTCCAGTACTGCACAGTTGGAGTTCTGGGAAACGTATCCTCAGACCAATCAAAGTATAGGAACGTTTTTGGTCAATGCCAATGAACGTTTAAAAGAAATTTTGGAGCCGAAGTCTTCTACCGAAGATGAAATTTCAAAACCTGAATCAGAAATTGACTCCTTACTATCCGATGTAGCACAAGACTCGTTGGATATGACACAGGATGCCAACCCGATTTTGGGTAAATTGATTCCGGCTAATCCAGGAAGTCATGCCATTGCAAGAGCTTTGGTGTCCGATACCGCAGAAATTGGAGGGTATTTAAGAATGCCTGCAATAAAAAGACTATTGCCAAACGACATTCAGTTTACCAAATTCCTTTGGGAAAGACCTTCACAAGATGCTGAAATAGTTGATTTATATGCATTGAAATCCAACCGAGAAGGTACACCAAGAATTAGTGGAGATGTTGTTTCCGATGCACAAGATACTTTTGATCAGTTCAACAAACCAGCTGTTAGCATGACGATGAATACTCGTGGTGCCAAAGAATGGGAAGAATTAACGGGAGATGCCTACAACAACCAAACAGGTATTGCCATTGTTTTGGATAACAAGGTATATACTGCACCAGGGGTTTCCTCTGGACCTATCTCTGGTGGGCGTTCAGAAATAACGGGAACATTTACCGTAAACGAAACCAAAGATATTGCCAACGTATTGCGTGCGGGTAAACTTCCTGCCTCTGCCGACATTATTCAGTCGGAAGTTGTGGGTCCATCTTTGGGTCAAGAAGCTATTGATAGTGGCTTTACATCCTTTATGATTGCAATGGCCTTTGTATTGCTTTGGATGATTTTCTACTATGGTAGAGCAGGGGTGTTTGCAGATATCGCTTTGATATTCAATATTTTATTGATTTTCGGAGTGTTGACCAGCCTTGGTGCTGTATTGACACTGCCAGGTATCGCAGGTATCGTATTGACCATTGGTATGTCGGTAGATGCCAACGTACTGATTTTTGAAAGGGTAAAAGAAGAGTTGGCCCGCGGAAAAGGAAAGGCGCAAGCCATCGCCGATGGTTTTGGAAACGCTTTGTCCTCTATCTTGGATGCCAATATTACCACTGGACTTACCGCGATCATCCTATTTATTTTTGGTTCAGGGCCAATTAAAGGTTTTGCCACTACTTTAATGATCGGTATTGTTACTTCTTTGTTCACTGCCATATTCGTTACTCGATTAATGATCGAGGCTTACACGAGCAAAAAAGGAAGGCGATTGGATTTTAGTACAGGAATTACCAAGAACCTTTTCACTAATTTGAACATCAGTTTCTTGTCCAAGCGTAAGATTGCTTATGTAGTTTCCGCAATCATGGTGGCAGTGAGTGTGTTCTCATTGTTGACAAATGGGTTGAACGAAGGGGTTGATTTTATAGGGGGACGTTCTTACCAAATTCGTTTTGAAAAAGCGGTTAATCCTTCGGAAATCGCATCTGAGCTCAATACCGTTTTTGGTAGCGGAACCAATGTAAAGACTTTTGGTGATGCCAATCAAATTAAGGTGACCACACCTTACAAGGTTGATCAAGAAGGAGTGGAGATAGATACAGAGATCCAGAATAAGCTATATACATCTCTTCAAAAATATTTGCCCGATGGTACTTCTTTCCAAGATTTTACTGTTGGCGCATCCGAAAAGTCAATAGGTATTCTTCAATCTGTTAAGGTAGGGCCTACCATCGCGGATGATATCAAGAAAAACGCTTTCTTGGCCATTATTGGTTCCTTGGCGGTAGTTTTCCTTTATATTCTTTTCCGATTTAGAAAATGGCAATTCTCTTTGGGTGCCGTTGTTGCGGTATTCCATGATGTTATGATCGTATTGGGTATTTTCTCCCTTACAGGTAGCATTATGCCATTCAACATGGAAATTGACCAAGCCTTTATCGCGGCAATCCTAACGGTAATTGGTTACTCCCTGAACGATACGGTGGTTGTATTCGACCGTATTCGTGAAGTGACCGACCTAAAAGGTTGGAAAGGTGGAGAGCATATCAATTTGGCATTGAACAGTACATTGAGCAGAACCTTGAACACCTCGCTTACCACATTGATCGTGTTGTTGGCCATCTTCATTTTTGGAGGTGAAAGCTTAAGAGGGTTTATGTTTGCAATGATTATTGGTGTTATTGTGGGTACATATTCATCTGTGTTTATCGCAACACCTGTAATGTTCGATTCTTTAAAAAATAAAGTTGCAGCAGCAACTGAATCGTAGTTTTTCGTTTTTTATATTACACTTTATAATAAAGGCTCTCTTTTGGAGGGCCTTATTTTTTTGAATGATTTAACATGTAAGTCAAGACTCTGGATATACTTCCCATGCTAGTTGACATCGGGATGATTGGCTCTTTTTTCTATGCCCGTGGATCCCATTTCGGATGGTCGAAGTTCAAATATTAGCCCTGGATGTAATTGAGGCTCTTCTCTGTGCGATACAAAAACAATAGCAGTGTCACTTTCTTTGGCCACCTTGTTTACCAAGGCAGCAAAAAGATTAGCGCTAGCATCGTCCAATCCGGCAGTAGGCTCATCCAGAATTAATAGCGGAGGATGTTTTATCATGGCTCGTGCCATCATAAGTAATCGGCTTTCCCCAATAGTTAGATATTTGAAATAGTCATTTTTGCGATTTTCCAAGTTGAGTAGTTGCAGCCATTGTTCGGCCAAGTTTTTTTCGCTGTCCGTAGGTTGCACATAAAGACCAATGGAATCGTGCAGGCCAGAAATAATCATATTCTCCAGACTGTGGTACCCTCTAAATTTATTGGTGATTGCCGGAGTGTAATAACCAATTTTTTGTTTAAGGTCCCAAACGCTTTCACCGCTTCCTTTCTGTTTGCCAAAAATGATAAGGTCTTGGCCGTAACCTTTATGGCTATCCCCTGTAATCATTGATAATAGGGTGGATTTTCCACTTCCGTTTGGACCTATCAATTGCCAAAAATCCCCTCTATTGATAGTCCAATTGATATCTCGTAAAACTTGTCTGCCATCAAAACTTACACATACATTTTTAAAGCGAACTAGCTCATTGCTTGGGGAATCAATGGAAGCCGGAGGCAGGGGTATGTTGCCATTGAAACTTAGGGATTCCGTTTTGTTTTGTCTCCAAAAGTCATTAGGGGAACTATAGGTGTAAAGTGTATTTCCGTCGAGTTTGAAAAAGTCCGTTGTGTTGGGCAAGATATCGTCTGATCTACTGACCAATTGTACCAGAATTTTATTGGGGGAAATTTTTAGAAGCTGTTCTTTTAATTTGGCCTGCGTGGCAACATCCAAATTATCGAACGGGTTTACCAAGATTAAAAACTCAGGGTCTTTTTGAAGCAAATAATTTAAAAGAGCTCTTTTTTGCTCCCCACTGCTCATGGTTTTTAAGGGCTGTTCGCTGTCCTTGGTCAAAATTTTGATATCATGGCGTTCCTCTTCATCCATATAACGGTCAATTTCAGACTTTGAGAAAAGCAGGCCTTTTAAGTTTTGTAGTTCGAGCAGTTCATCAATTGGTTCGTTTTTTAATAGACTTTGAACCAATTGTTTGGTGTTGGAATTGTTCTGCGTAAGTATGGTGTAGCTTTTGTGTAGCTTCATGAGGCAATTGGTATTGCCTTAAAATTACGATTATCCTTGCTTAACTCTAAAAATATGCACTGGATTGTTATTGTAAACCGTTGTTTTGTCCAAGTGCATGCCGTTGTTTATTGCGACTTTTTGAGAGGGTATATTGTCCACATGGATAATGGAAATCAGGGAATCCGAAAAGTTGTTTTCAAACGCAAATACTTTACATTTTTGGGCAGCTTCTGATGCAAAACCCTGAAGCCAATAATTTGGGAGAATGGAGTAGCCAATTTCCAATTCCTGTATATTATCTACAGTTTGTACGAGCAGACCACAAATGCCCACCAACTTTTTCGATTCTTTTAAAATAAGTGCATTCATGCCGCCCAAATCGTGTTCGTAGCGTTCAAAAATCCTGTTGAACTGCGTTTCACAGGCTTCTGTGGGGTCTGTAGGCAATCCATCCCAATATTGTGTGGACCTGGGGTCGTTGTAAAATGGAAGCCAATCCTTGAAATCGGTTGTTCTCAGCTTACGAAATAATAGTCGTTCCGATATTTGGTCCTCAAGGAGATATTTTGACATTTAATCACGTGTAAAAGAGATGCTGTCACCGACCTGTAATCCCAATTTGTCCGAAAGGCCTGCGTTGACCTCGAATACATATTTTGCAGGGACATTGGATGGTAGGGTATCTTCGTTGAACGGTTGTGCGTTTTTTTGAAAACTAACAATCTTCATTCCTGAATTAATATAAATAATATCCAATGCGATTTCGGTGTTCTTCATATAAAAGTACTGTAAGGATTCTGTGGGTTGAATAAAGAGCATTCCTCGATTCTCTTTCATGGATTTTCGATACATAAGCCCGGTCTGGGTCTCGTATTCTGTTTCGGCAATTTCAATCTCAAAATCGGCCTTTATGGAATCTGTCCCATAAGATAGGATAGCCAGTGTCCCTTCTTTGGTGAAGGAAACCGTTTCCGTTTTAATGGATTGCTTGGATTCGGTTTTACAAGAAATCGTAACCAAGACAATTGCCAAAACAATTATTTTACCAAAGTTCATCATGCCATTAGAGTTCTACGGGTGCAGGTTTTACCATAAAATATACTCCGATCAGGATCATTGGGATACTGAGCCATTGCCCGGTAGAAAGCATGCCCAAAGTATCTTCGAAACCACCTTGGCTTTTTTTATAGAATTCCACAAAGAACCTTACCACAAACAAAAGCACCATAAACAGACCAAAAAGGAAACCGGGCTTGTTTTTCCAATCTGTTTTCCAATAAAGTAGGTATAGGACAATGAATACGAAAATGTAGCAAATTGCTTCGTACAATTGAGCTGGGTGACGGAATGGTATGGATTGCAAGACCTCTGAAAATTCTGGATTGTGCTGGATGGCCTTGTAAGCTGCATTTGGTGTTTTTTCTTTGGTAAGTGCCATCGCCTGATAGGCTGGCATATCGTCCGAATCGCGGATAAAACGAGTGGCCAAAAAATAGGCTTCGTCCACTTTTTTTCCATTGATTTCGGAATTGAAAAAATTACCGAACCTAACAAAGGAAGCTCCAATGGCTGAAGGAATAACTAGTCGATCCAACAACCAGAGCATTTTAATGTCCTTCCATTTTCTGCAGTATAACCAGATACCGATAATGGCCGCAATAGTTGCTCCGTGACTGGCCAGGCCGGTAAATCCAGTAAACTCATATCCGTTGATTATACCAAAAAGCGAACTGTTGGCGCTCTCGCGGATGGGTAAAAGAATTTCTGCCAAATGGTCCTTGTAGTAATCCCAATCATAAAAAAATACATGTCCCAGACGGGCTCCCAACATTATGGAAACCACTGTGTAAATGAAAAGGGAATCCAATTTTTCCATGGATTTCTTTTCGTTCATGAATATTTTTTTCATAATGAACCAGCCAAGGACAAAGGCTGCGATCCATAATAAGTTGTAATATTTTATCTGTAGGAAACCCAATTTAAAAAGGGTGCCTTCGGGGTTCCAGTCGAATCCTAGGAAGTACATTTAAATAAATTTTAGACTAATATAACTACTTTGAACGTTTGCACGGTGTTAATTAAAGTGCAATTTTTTAAGGCACTGGATCATAGCCACTTCCTCCCCAAGGGTTACAACTCGCAATTCGCTTGATAGAGAGCCACCCTCCTTTAAACAATCCGTGTTTTTTAAGGGCTTCTAAAGTGTACTGCGAACAGGTTGGGGAATAGCGGCACGTAGAGGGCAACATAGGAGAAATAAATAATTGATAAAACCTTACCAATAGTACGAACGGCGCTATTAGAATTTTCTTCATTTTTTGTTGGTGAACTCAAATGCAAGGTAGCAAAAAGCCCCGACAAATCGGGGCTTGTATTAAACTTCTTAGGCAGTCTGAACAGGTCTTAGATGTTCCTGTTCGCTATCTGTAAACAATCGTGATTTGATGACAAATCGGAGTCCCAATGGAATTTCCAAACTAAAGCTCGCACCACGACCGGTAGTTACGTCCACGGTGAGTTGGGTATGTTTCCAATATTCGAACTGATCCTTGCTCATATAAAAATCACAACCATGTATGTTGCCCAACTTTACATCATTTTCATTGAGCATTAATTCCCCTTTGGGGAAACACATTGGCGAAGAGCCGTCACAGCAACCTCCGCTTTGGTGGAACATGAGTTCGCCATGGCGTTCCCTTAATTGGTCGATAATTTTAATGGCATTGTCCGTTACCAGTACACGTTCTACCATGTTTTCCATTTTAGAAAAAGCCCAATTTGTTCTTGTCGTAAGAAATCAACATGTTCTTGGTCTGTGTATAGTGGCTGAGCATCATTTTATGATTTTCTCTTCCGATACCAGACTTTTTATATCCCCCAAATGGTGCGTGGGCAGGATAATTGTGGTAGCAGTTCACCCAAACACGGCCAGCTTCTATCTGTCTTGATATTTTGTAGGCTTGGTGCATGTCGCGTGTCCAGACCCCTGCACCTAATCCGTATAAGGTGTCGTTTGCAATTTCTAGGGCTTCTGCCTCATCCTTAAAGGTGGTCACACAAACTACTGGGCCAAAAATCTCTTCTTGGAACACGCGCATTTTGTTGTTTCCTTTCAAAATAGTGGGTTGTATGTAATATCCACCTTCCAGTCCTTCGTTGTATGCGGCCTCACCACCTGCCAATACTTCGCATCCTTCTTCCTTGCCTATTTGGATATAGTTCAAAATTTTCTCGAACTGATCGTTGGATGCTTGAGCTCCCATCATGGTAGTTGGATCTAAAGGATGTCCTAATTTAATGGCCTTGGTGCGTTCCACAACTCGTTCAATGAACTTGTCATAAATACTTTCCTGTACCAAGATCCTGGATGGACATGTGCATACTTCACCTTGATTCAAGGCAAACATAACAGCGCCTTCCAAACATTTATCAAAGAATTCGTCATCGGCGTCCATAATGCTTTCAAAGAAAACATTGGGTGATTTGCCTCCCAACTCCAATGTTACCGGAATTATGTTTTTAGAAGCATATTGCATGATCAACTGCCCAGTGGTGGTTTCTCCTGTAAAGGCAATTTTTTTGATTCTAGGGCTGGATGCCAATGGCTTTCCGGCTTCGAGTCCAAAACCATTTACGATGTTTAGGACACCCGCAGGTAGAATATCTTCGATAAGTTCCATCAAAATTAATATGCCGACTGGGGTTTGTTCCGCAGGTTTGAGGACTACGCAGTTGCCTGCGGCCAACGCTGGCGCCAATTTCCAAGCTGCCATCAAAATAGGAAAGTTCCAAGGGATGATCTGTCCAACGACCCCTAGTGGTTCCATTATATTCATGGAAACAGTATTGGAGTCCAATTCGCTTACCGACCCTTCTTCCGCGCGAATTACTCCCGCGAAGTATCTAAAGTGATCTATGGCCAAAGGCATATCCGCTGCGCGGGTCTCTCGCAATGCTTTACCGTTGTCCCAGGTCTCGGCCCTGGCCAAGACCTCTAGATTGTTCTCCATAACATCCGCAATCTTTAGCAGTAGATTGCTACGGAAAGTGGCAGAGGAATTGTTCCACTCTGGTGCCGCGGCCCAGGCGGCATCAATGGCTTTGTCCACATCTTCAGAGGTGGACCGTGCAATTTTGGTAAATGCATTTCCATCTACGGGTGAAATGTTGTCAAAATATTCCCCTTTGGTCGGTGGAGTCCATTTTCCACCGATGTAATTTTCATACTGGTCTTTGAACTTTGGTTTTTCCAAAACACTGCGTTCAGTTGTTTGTACGTTGCTCATAATACATGTGGTTTATATTAATTTTTATGTTTGCTTGCAACACTTCTTAAGTTGCTGATTCTAAAAGTATTGATTTTGAACCCCGTACATCTGACGTATCCTATTAATAACATGACCAATCCTCTTTGTTTTTGTATTTTTAACAAAATATGACGCTATAATTTTTATATTTAGTAAGTATTTATATAATATATTAAGGAGTAGGTATTTTATATGCAGTTGCCAGAGAAATTTTTTAAAGAGAGAAAGCTTGAGCATTTAGTTGAGAATCAAACATCCTATACGTTGAACAATGCCTCTATGCATGTTTTTGAGACACATTTACAGGCGGAAAAAGTACTTCTTCAGTTTGATCAGCCTGTTCTTGCTTCTATGCTAATTGGCAAAAAGGTAATGCATTTGCGAGATAAGAAATCCTTCAACTTTCTGCCGGGCGAATCCTTGATTCTTCCTTCTAATGAAGTTA
Organism: Algicola sp.; assembly: GCA_018222835.1. Lineage (GTDB taxonomy): Bacteria > Bacteroidota > Bacteroidia > Flavobacteriales > Flavobacteriaceae > Flagellimonas. The sequence goes on from JAAEZN010000002.1 coordinate 89,129, forward strand.
TGTGTATTGATTTTCCAGAAGCGGACCAAGAGAATCCGACACGCTGCTTGGCCATGGCCATTTCCGATGAAAAAATAAATAAGGTTATCAACTTGATGAACGAAGTAATGCCCAAGCACGATGGTACCGAATGGGCATTGATGGATTACAACTACCACTTTACCAACGATACCAGTATTTACGGAATTATCCAAAGGTTGTTGTACTTGTTCACGGAAAACCATCCGTCTAAGGATTATTTTGTGGACAATATGCTTCAGGAATTGATTATTCGCATTTTGCAGGGCAATACACGTGAAAAATATACACAAAATTCCTCCAAAATAAGCTCGAACAATAGGTTGGCCTATGTAATCGAACATATTTCGCAGCACTTGCACGAGTCTTTATCCGTTAGCGACCTGAGTAAAAAGGCTTGCATGAGCGAATCGCACTTCCACAAAACTTTTAAGGAAGAATTAGGGGTGACGCCGATTGATTACATTAACAGTGAGCGCATAAAAATGGCCATCGACCTTTTAAAAGATCCCGATAGAAAAATAAAGGAAATATATTTGGAATGTGGATTTGAGAACCGTTCGTATTTCAACCGTTTGTTCAAGCGAAAAATTCATGTTTCGCCAGGGGAATACCAATCCAAATTCACAAAATCCTCCTAGTTTACGCTAAAAGTGGTGCCGTCCTTGCCATCTTTGATCTGGATACCCAATTCAACCAATTGATCTCTGATTTTATCAGAAGTAGCAAAGTCCTTTTTTGCCCGTGCCTCATTCCTAATATCGATCAATAATTCCATAACACCGCTCAATGTATTGGAGTCGTCTTTGGTAATGGATTGATTTTCAATACCGAGAACATCGTAAACAAAAGCGTTTAGGGTGCATGTCAGCTCATCCTTGTCCTCAGAAGATATGGTTTCTTTGTCTTCTTTGATCAGGTTGATATGCTTTACGGCATCGAACAGTTGGGCGATCAATATAGGGGTGTTGAAATCGTCGTTCATGGCATCGTAACATCTCTGTTTCCACGCTGCGATATCAAAATCTGATTTGTCCCCGGTCTTTAGACCGTCGATTCCATCCAATGCATCCATTAAACGATTGTACCCTTTTTCAGAGGCTTGCAGTGCCTCGTCACTAAGATCCAAAATACTTGTGTAATGGGCCTGCATCATAAAAAAGCGAACAACGGCAGGGGTGTAGGGCTTGCTCAAAATAGTATTGTTGCCACTAAATATTTCGGAGGGGTAAATATTGTTGTCCGTGGATTTGGACATTTTTTTACCGTTCAGGGTCAACATATTGGCATGCATCCAATAATTTACAGGGGATTTCCCTGTGCTGGCTTCTGCCTGTGCAATTTCACACTCGTGGTGCGGAAACTTAAGGTCCATTCCGCCACCATGAATATCAAAAGTTTCCCCCAAATATTTGGTGCTCATGGCGGTACACTCCAAATGCCATCCTGGGAAACCATCGCCCCAAGGCGAAGGCCATCTCATAATGTGCTGAGGCTCCGCTTTTTTCCAAAGTGCAAAATCCTGTGGGTTTCTTTTCTCGTCCTGGGCGGTTAGTTCGCGTGTGTTGGTGATCATATCTTCCAACTTTCTGCCGCTCAATTTGCCGTAGTCGTGGTCTTGGTTAAACTTGACCACATCAAAATATACCGATCCATTTGCCTCGTAGGCAAATCCTTTCTCTAGGATGTCCTTGATGATCTCTATCTGCTCAATAATGTGGCCTGTTGCCGTTGGCTCAATGCTGGGGGGCAGCAGGTTCAATTTTTGAATTGTATTGTGGAAATCCACGGTGTAACGTTGCACTACTTCCATGGGTTCTATTTGCTCTAGTTTGGCCTTTTTTGCAATCTTGTCCTCGCCTTCATCTGCATCGTTCTCCAAGTGTCCGGCATCTGTAATGTTTCGTACATACCTTACTTTGTACCCTAAATGTTTAAGGTATCTAAAAATCATGTCAAAGGACATAAACGTGCGGCAGTTGCCCAGGTGCACGTTGCTGTAAACGGTGGGACCGCATACATACATACCGACATGTCCATCGTTAATGGGTTCGAATAGGTCTTTTTTTCCTGTAAGTGAATTATGTATTCGTACTGGTTGGTGTTTATAAAGTGGCATTAATCTTTTAGGATTAAAATTCGGTTTCTAGTTTAATGTAGTCCAAAAATTCCCTTCGCGTAGCTTCTTCTTTAAATTTTCCGCCATATTCTGCGGTTACGGTACTACTTTCTATATCGCGTATTCCACGGGAGTTAACGCACAGGTGTTTGGCATCGATAACGCAGGCAACGTCCTCTGTGTCCAAAACTTTCTGGAGTTCTTTGACTATTTGGATATTCAGGCGCTCCTGAACTTGTGGACGTTTTGCGAAATAATCCACAATACGGTTCATTTTGGATAGACCAACAACGGTGCCGTTGGAGATATAGGCAATATGGGCCCTACCAACAATGGGCAACAAATGGTGCTCGCAAGTGGAGTACACTACAATGTTTTTTTCCACCAACATTTCACCGTATTTGTACTTATTATCAAAAGTTGATGATTTTGGTTTTCTATCTGGGTGCAAACCACCAAAGATTTCCTTTACGTACATTTTGGCCACACGTTTTGGTGTGCCCTTCAGGCTGTCGTCATCCAAATCAAGACCGAGGGTAAGCATAATTTCTCTTACATTGCTCTGTATCCTCTCGATTTTCTCATCATCGCTCAAGACAAAAGCATCTTCTCTCATCGGTGTATCGGTGGATGATGATCCTACATGATCTTCACCTCTTTGATCGTGTTGTTCTTCCAAAGTTTGCTCAAGTTTCATAGCTGTTACTTAAAGAGAGCAAAGATATACATTAATGACCGATTTAACATCTGGTATAGGGGGTTTGACAACATAAATTATTGTTAAGGCAAATACCGCGATACTTTTATAATGCTCAAACCTACAGTCTTTTATGTTTAAATCAATCTCAAAGACCTTACTTCTATTGTTATTTTGGCAAAATATGCAAGCGCAGGTTGTCCAGGATTGTACAGATGCTATTCCTATCTGTTATAATACTCCTATCAATGGCGGAACCAATGGTTTTGGCATCGACGACTTTTATGGGGCAAGCTCCAGCGGGTGCTTGGAACAGACGACTACTGGTGCCATTGAGTCCAACTCGTCTTGGTACAGGTTCAGGACCGCAGAAGCTGGTCAATTGGGCTTTAATATAGGCCATAATAGTAATGAGGATTGGGATTTTGCACTATATCGAGCTACAGACTGTAATAATTTGGGGGAGCCTATTAGATGTAACTTTTTTGATAATAGTGAGGGAACCAGTTTTATTGGAGTGGGGGAAGATCCTACGGGCGATGTAGATTCGGTACATTTTGAAGATTGGGTGCAAGTACAAGCAGGGGAGGATTACTACCTCTTTATTAATAATTTCAGTAATGTAAATTCTGGTTTTTCCATACAGTTTACAGGAAATATTTGGTTGGATTACCCCAATACGGCCTTGGATTGTTCAATTGTAAGTAATCTGCTTGGACCGCCAATAGCTGCTTGCGAAGGCGAGAATGTGGTTTTGGATGCTACTACTTCTGGAGCTTTGGGGTATGAGTGGTATATGGATACGGGCAGTGGTTTTCAACTAATTTCTGGTGCTACAAATTCTGTTTATACCGTACAGGCATCGGCCCAATATCGGGTGGTGGTTTCAACAATGAGCGGTAACGAAATAAGTGATGTTCAAGTAGGCTTTAATGAGGTTCCGGTGACGGGAGTGCTTGTAGATGAATCCATTTGTTATGGTTTCGATACCGTTTTTGATCTTGGCATAAAAGACTCAGAGGCACTTGGAGCCATGGAGCCACAAGATGTAATGGTGAGTTATCATTCCTCTCAACTAGATGCCGAAGCGGGTGTTAATGCTTTGGACAAAGAATATGTGCCTATTGGCGGCTCAGAGAATATTTACGTCAGGACGACCTCTTTGTCCAACCCAGATTGCTACGATGTGGGCCAAAGTTTTACATTAAATGCCATTGAGACTCCGGTGTTGACTTTTGAAGAGCAGGCAGTGATCTGCGAAGCGGTGGGTGTCTTGGAAATAGGGGAAACAGCACCTGACCCCAATTACGATTACCAATGGGAATCTGGAGAGAATACACCTTCTTTAATGGTGTCTCAGGAGGGAGATTATACACTGACCGTGACACATGGGTCTAATGGTGCCATTTGTCAAACAGTGAGGACCATTTCGGTATCCTTGTCGAGTGTGCCGGTTATTTCCAGCATCGATATAGAGGATATGAGTGTGAACAATACCGTAACCATCAATACAGAAACCTCCGGAACCTATGAGTTTAGTTTAGATGACGGGGATTTTCAGGACAGTAACGTTTTTGAAGGCGTAGCCCCGGGTGTACACAGGGTAACCATGCGGGATCCTTATGGTTGTGGAGAAGTTCAAGAAGATATTGTTGTGGTCGGGTTTATGCCCATTTTTTCACCTAATGGCGATGTGTTGAACGAAACTTGGCAAATCGAGGGGCTCTCTACCTTAAATGCACCTATTGTTACCATATATGATCGCTACGGGAAACTTATAAAACAGATGACGGAGTTCGACCCCGGATGGGACGGAAGCTTTAATGGAAAACCTTTGCCTTCTACCGACTATTGGTTTAAACTATCCTATGTTGATGATAGCGGAAACAGGACCTACGCCAAATATTTACAAAGTCACTTTTCCTTGAGGCGGTAGGAGGGAGAATAATCCGTTTATCGATAAACTGCAAATTTCTCGGATAAAAACATACTAAAGTGGTGGGTTAGGGAGTTATACAGGTTATAAATAGAATAACCTTTAGCCCCAAAATTCTATGAGAGCTCTACTTAGTGCTGTCTGTTGTTTTTTTCTATTTCAAATGACAGGCGCACAAAACTCACCAGACTGTAGAACAGCAATTCCTGTTTGTGCCGATGCACCTATCTTGGGAACCACCGACGGAAGCGGGGATATCGACGATTTTGACCCAGAAGTAATAACCCAGACCGGGTGTTTGGAAAAAGGAAGTGTGAGTTCTGCAAATATAGAGAACAATACAGGCTGGTTTGTATTTAGGGCAGGTACGGATGGCCAAATTGGATTTGATATTGAAGCATTGCCGGTTAACCCCGGAGGCCCGATAACAGCAGAATGGGATTTTTCACTATATGGCCCTTTTGATGAAACCTCTAATGAAAGCTTTTGTACCATAATCGGTGATGGCAGTGCCCAACCGATTCGCTGCAATTACGAATACAACGACACAGGTTTTACCGGAATCGGGGTAAATCCTGTGGATGGTCGAGAAGGGGCTCCCTTTGTTAAATCGAGCCAAAACACTTACGATGAATGGTTGAATGTGACCGCTGGAGAAATCTACTATTTATATATTAACAACTACAACACAAATTTTGATGATGAGCCCGAAGATTTTATCCTTACGTTTACAGGGTCTTCTGTAGATGCTGATCAGGACAATGCATTGGACTGTACGCTCCGGGATCAATTTTTAGGGTTTGATATTGTTGCTTGTGAAGGAGATCCGGATATTACCTTGTCTGCTTTAAACTCTCCTGCGGGTTCTAATATAACTTCCGTAGAATGGAGTGTGGACTATGATGACGATGGGGTTATTGATGCTACTTTACCTGGGACAGGGTCTTTCGGTGCTGAGTTAGTGGTTTCAAGTCCTGATTCAGGAAGATATTATGTTGAAATTGAATGGCCTTTT